>NZ_JASCXL010000138.1:0-24210 GCF_030010595.1 Streptomyces sp. CC224B
CCTCCCCCGGGGCCCCCCCCGCCCCCCCCCCCCCGCCCCCCGCGGGGGGGGCGGGCGGCGCCCCCCCCCCCCCCCCCCCCCCCCCGGGGGGGCGGGCCCCCGGGGCCGCGGCCCACCGCCCGTCCCCCGTCAGGAAGGCATCACCATGTCATCGACCACCCCGGACGCCGCGCGCGCCCGTGACCTCGCGCAGGTGGAGCGGGCCAACGCCTCCGGCCGCGTCCCGGTCGTCCTCATCCACGGCCTGTGGCTGCTGCCGACGAGCTGGGACCGGTGGGCCGCCGTCTTCGAGGAGGCCGGTTACACCGCCCTCACCCCGGGCTGGCCGGACGACCCGGAGACGGTCGAGGAGGCCCGGGAGCACCCCGAGGTCTTCGCCGGGAAGGGCGTCGGCCGGGTCGCCGACCACTTCTGCGGCCTCGTCCGGTCCCTGGACCGCGCACCGGTCGTCGTCGGCCACTCCTTCGGCGGCCTGATCACGCAGATCATCGCGGGCCGTGAGCTGTCCCGGGCCTCGGTGGCCATCGACCCGGCACCGTTCCGGGGCGTGCTGCCGCTGCCGCTGTCGTCCCTGCGGGCCGCGCGCCCGGTCCTGGGCAACCCGGCGAACTACCACCGCGCGGTCCCGCTGACGTACGAGCAGTTCCGCTACTCCTTCGCCAACGCGCTCGGCGAGGAGGAGGCCCGCGAGCTGTACGCGGCCTACGCCGTGCCCGCGCCGGGCGAGCCGCTGTTCCAGGCCGCCGCCGCCAACCTCAACCCGTGGACCGAGGTGAGGGTGGACACCGAGGCGGCCGGGCGGGGGCCGCTGCTGATCGTCTCGGGCGAGAAGGACCACACCGTGCCCTTCGCCCTCGCGCACGCCGCGTACAAGAGGCAGCTCCGCAACCGGCACGCCGTCACCGAGTTCGTGGAGATCCCCGGCCGCGGGCACGCGCTGACGATCGACCACGGCTGGCGGGAGGTGGCCGACACCGCCCTCGCCTTCGTACGCCGCTTCGCGGACCCCTCGTGAACCGGTCCCGCGGCCGGTGCGCCCGCCCCGTCGGCGTCAGGGGCGGCGCTCCCCGCGCGTCCACGCCAGTACGTCCTCGGCGGTCCAGGTGGTGACGACGCGCTCCGCCGGTACGCCGCACTCCTCGGCGCGGGCGCAGCCGATGTCCTGCCAGGAGAGCTGCCCGGGCGCGTGGGCGTCGGTGTCGACGGCGAACAGGGTCCCGGCGTCGACCGCCCGGCGCAGCAGCCGCCGGGGCGGGTCCTTCCGCTCGGGCCTGCTGTTGATCTCCACGGCGGTGCCGGACTCGGCGCAGGCGGCGAAGACGGCGTCGGCGTCGAAGGTGGACTCCGGGCGGCCCCGGCCGGTGACCAGGCGGCCGGTGCAGTGGCCGAGGACGTCGGCGTGCGGGTTGCGGACGGCCTTGATCATGCGGCGGGTCATGGCGCGGGCGTCCATGCGCAGCTTGGAGTGGACGGAGACGACCACGACGTCGAGCCGGGCGAGGAGTTCGGGCTCCTGGTCCAGGCCGCCGTCCTCCAGGATGTCGCACTCGATGCCGGTGAGCAGCCGGAACGGCGCCCAGGTCTCGTTGAGCCTGGCCACCACGCGCAGCTGCTCGCGCAGCCGGTCGGGCGACAGGCCGCGCGCGATGGTCAGGCGGGGCGAGTGGTCGGTGAGGACGGCCCACTCGTGGCCGACGTCGGCGGCGGCCCGGCCCATCTCCTCGATGGGGCTGCCGCCGTCGGACCAGTCGGAGTGCAGGTGGCAGTCGCCGCGCAGCAGGGCGCGCAGCTCCTCGCCCCCGGACACCAGCGGCTTCTCGTCCTCCTCCTCCAGGTGGGCGAGGTAGCCGGGCACGCCGCCGTCGAGGGCCTCGCGCACCACCTGGCCCGTCTTGGGACCGATGCCCTTGAGCGTCTCCAGGGTGCCCGCCCGGACGCGCTCGGCCAGCTCGTCCGGGGACAGGGCGGCGACGGTGGCGGCCGCGGTGCGGAAGGCGCGCACCCGGTAGGTGGGGGCCCGGCCGCGCTCCAGCAGGAAGGCGATCCGGTTCAGCGCCTCGACCGGCTCCATGGGTGCCACCTGCCGTTCTCCGGGGCGTTCACGCGCCGTGCCACACGGTGGTGGCGTTGCAGAACTCCTTGATGCCGTGGCCCGACAGCTCGCGGCCGTAGCCGGAGCGCTTGACGCCGCCGAAGGGGAAGGCGGGGTGCGAGGCGGTCATGCCGTTGAAGTAGACGCCGCCCGCCTGGAGGTCGCGCACGAACCGCTCCTGCTCGGCCGTGTCCCGCGTCCAGACGTTGGAACTCAGGCCGAACGGCGTGTCGTTGGCGAGGGCGAGGGCCTCGTCGAGGTCCGCGGCGCGGTACACCGTGGCCACCGGGCCGAAGGTCTCCTCGCGGTGGATGCGCATCTCGGGTGTGATGCCGGTCAGGACGGTCGGCTCGTAGTAGAACCCCCGTTCCAGGCTCTTGGGCCGCTGTCCGCCGCAGACGGCGGTGGCTCCGCGGCGTACGGCGTCGTCGACGAGTTCCTCCAGGTCGGCGCGCCCCTGCTCGCTGGAGAGCGGGCCGACGTCGGTGTTCTCGTCCGTCGGGTCGCCGATGGTCAGCTCCCGCATGCCCGCGGCGAAGCGCTCCAGGAAGGCGTCGTACACCTCACGGTGCACGATGAAGCGCTTGGCGGCGATGCAGGACTGCCCGGCGTTCTGCGTCCGGGCCGTGACGGCGGTGCGCGCGGCGGCGTCCACGTCGGCCGAGGGCATCACGACGTAGGGGTCGCTGCCGCCCAGTTCGAGGACGGTCTTCTTGATCTCGTCGCCGGCGATCGCGGCGACCGAGCGGCCCGCGCCCTCGCTGCCGGTGAGGGTGGCGGCGGCGACCCGCTCGTCGCGCAGGATGTCCTCGATGGCGCCGGAGCCGACGAGCAGGGTCTGGAAGCAGCCCTCGTCGTAGCCCGCGCGGCGGAACAGGTCCTCCAGGTACAGGGCGGTCTGCGGCACGTTCGAGGCGTGCTTGAGCAGGCCGACGTTGCCCGCCATCAGGGCGGGCGCGGCGAACCGCACCACCTGCCAGAGCGGGAAGTTCCACGGCATCACGGCGAGGACCACGCCGAGGGGGCGGTGGCGGACGTAGGCGCGGGCCGCGCCGGAGTCCCGTACGTCGTCCTGCCCGGGGTGCTCGTCGGCGAGCAGGGCCTCGGCGTGCTCGGCGTACCAGCGCATGGCCTTGGCGCACTTCGCGGCCTCGGCCCGGGCGGCCGTGACGGGCTTGCCCATCTCCGTGGTGATGGTGCGGGCGACCGCGTCGGCGTCCTCGTCGAGGAGGTCGGCCGCGCGGCGCAGCAGGGCCGCGCGCTCGTCGAAGCCGGTGGTGCGGTAGCGGTCGAAGGCCTCGGTGGCGCGGCGCAGCCGCGCCTCGACCTCGTCGGCGCCGAGCGGCTCGAAGGTCCGCTCGGTCTCGCCGGTCGCCGGGTTCACCGTCGCGATGGGCATGCGTCCGCCTCCTTGTGCACCTCTTCCGACCTTGGCGCGTCACGCGCGGCGGCGCAACGCAGGACCTGCCGCGTACCCGCCCCCGGCGCGGTCATGCCCGGCCCGGGGACACCGCTCTGACCTGGGGCGGGGCCGGGGTGGCGGGCGGCTCGGCAGGGTCGGGCGCGGGGTGCCTGGGTAGGGTGGGCGAAGGGCGGGTACGAGGACCGCCCACGACCGTACGCGTACGAATCCGACATCAGGAGCTGACGTGAGCCAGCCGGCGTCCATCGCCCAGCAGCAGGAGATAGCCCGGGAACTCCAGGTTGCCCCGACCTTCGACGCCGAGCGGGAGATCGAGCGCCGGGTGGCCTTCCTCACCGAGCGGCTGACCAGCACCGGGCTGCGCTCCCTGGTGCTCGGCATCAGTGGCGGCGTCGACTCCACGACGGCGGGCCGGCTGTGCCAGCTCGCCGTGGAGCGGGCGCGGGCTGCCGGGCACGAGGCCCGGTTCCACGCGATGCGGCTGCCGTACGGGGTGCAGGCCGACGAGCACGACGCGCAGCTCGCGCTCTCCTTCATCCGGCCCGACCACGTGCTGACGGTGGACGTCAAGCCCGCGAGCGACGCCGCCCTGGAGGCCGCGCTTGCCGGTGGTGTGACCTTCCGCGACGCCCGCCACCAGGACTTCGTACAGGGCAACATCAAGGCCCGGCAGCGCATGATCGCGCAGTACGCGGTGGCCGGCGCGTACGACGGCCTGGTCGTGGGCACCGACCACGCCGCCGAGGCGGTCTCCGGCTTCTTCACCAAGTTCGGCGACGGCGCCGCCGACCTGGTGCCGCTGACGGGCCTGACCAAGCGCCGGGTGCGTGCCGTGGCGGACGCCCTCGGCGCGCCCGCCGAGCTGGTGTGGAAGGTGCCGACGGCCGATCTGGAGAGCCTCGACCCGGGCAAGACCGACGAGGACGCGCTGGGCGTCACCTACGACGAGATCGACGACTTCCTGGAGGGCAAGCCGGTCGACGAGGACGTCTTCGAGACGATCGTCCGCCGCTACCGCCTCACCGACCACAAGCGCCAACTGCCGATCGCGCCGTGAGGCCGTGACCGCCGCGCCGCCACGCCGCCGCGCCGCCGCGTTCGTGGCGCCCTCCGGCCGGGCCCCGTGTCTCAGAGGGGTCAGGCCGGGGTGTGGCGCAGGTAGGCGAGGACGGCGCTGACCCGGCGGTGGAGCTGTGGTATCTCGGCGAGGCCCAGCTTGGCGAAGGTGGAGTTGACGTGCTTCTCGACCGTCGACTCGGACAGGCTCAGGGACTCGGCGATGGCGCGGTTGGTCTTGCCCTCGGCCATCTGCCGCAGGACGTCCAGTTCCCTGCGGGTGAGGTGGGACAGCGGCGCGTCGGCGGCCCGCGCGTGGCTGCCGATGAGCACCTCCACGATGCGCGGGTCGACGACGGAGCGCCCGGCGGTCACCTCGTGCAGGGCGCGGAGGAGTTCGTCGACCTCGCCGATGCGTTCCTTGAGGAGGTAGGCGAGGCCGTTGGTGCCGCACCGGAAGAGGTCGAAGGCGTAGTTCTCGTTGGCGTGCTGGGACAGGACGACGACGCCGATGCCGGGGTGGGCGGCGCGGATGGCGTGGGCGGCGGTGATGCCCTCGGTGTGGTGGCCGGGCGGCATGCGGATGTCGGCGATCACGACGTCCGGGAGGAGCCGCCCGACGGCGTCGAGCAGCTCGGTGGCCGTGCCGACGGCGGCGAGGACGCGGACCTCGCCGGTGTCCTCCAGGAGCCGCCGGGTGCCTTCGCGCACCAGGTAGTGGTCCTCGGCGATGACGAGGCGCAGCGGGGTGGTGCCGGGGGGTTCAGGCACGGGTCTCCTCCCTGGCGCGTTCGGGGAGCCGGGCGCGGATGACGGTGCCGTGGCCGGCGCGGCTGGTGATGGTGAGCTCGCCGCCGACGGCCTCGGTGCGGTCGCGCATGCCGGTGAGGCCCGAGCCGTGGGTGGTGGCCGTGGGGAAGCCCTTGCCGTCGTCGGCGACCTCCACCTGGAGGCGGCCGTCGGCGTGGGTCATGCGGACGGTGACGTGGCCGGCGCCCGCGTGCTTGAGGACGTTGGTCAGGGCCTCGGAGACCAGGTAGAAGGCGGACTCCTCGATGTCGAGGGCGAAGCGCTCGTCGGTCAGCGGCTCCTCGCTGTGGACGGTGACGGGGATGGGCATGCGGCGGGCGCAGGAGGTCACGGCGGCGACGAGCCCCTGGTCGGTGAGGATCGGCGGGTGGATGCCGTGGGCGAGTTCCCGCAGGTCGTCGATGACGTGGTAGGCGTCGTCCTGCACCTCGGTGAGGGCGGCGTCGATGTCGCCGCCGCGGTGCAGGCGGTTGCGGGCGAGGGCGAGCTTGGCGACGAGGGCGACGAGTTCCTGCTGGATGCCGTCGTGCAGGCGGCGTTCGATGCGGCGCCGCTCGGTGTCCTGCGCGTGCACGATACGGGCGCGGGACGCGGCGAGTTCGACGGCCTGGCGCTGCGTCTCGCGGGCGTGCGCGGACAGTTCGGCGGCGAGGCGGACGTTGTGCACGGCCAGGGCCGCGGACCGGGCGAGGGTCTCCCCGATGTCGTGGTCGTCCGGGGTGCGGCGGCCCCCGGCCTTGGGGCCGTACTCGATGACGCCGAGGGCGTCGTCCCCGTAGAGGAGCGGGTACTGCGCCGCGGGCCGTTCGCCGGGCGGCGGCCGGCCCGCCTCGGCGGTGGACACGGGCAGCCCGGCGCCGCCGAGCCGGACGCGCACCCACCGCAGGTTGAGGCCGTCGCGCAGGCCGGTGGCGAGCCGCGGGGCGAGCCGGTCGAGGTCGTAGGCGTGCTCCAGGGCGGCGCTGAACTGGACGAGCAGTCCGAACCTGCTCAGGCGGCGGCCGAACACCCGCCGCTCGGCCAGGGTGTTGAGCCGTGCGCGCAGCGGCTGGAACAGGGCGGTGGCGACGACGGCGACCGGCAGGGACAGGCCGACGGGGAAGTACAGGTCGGCGGTGAGCCCGAGCGTCAGGGCCATGCCGAGGTACCAGCTGTTGATGATGATCCACAGGGAGCCGTAGACGGCGGAGCGGCGCAGGACGATGTCGACGCCGAGCAGCCGGTGGCGGAAGGAGGCGTAGACGAGCGTGACGGAGATCGTCACGTAGGGCAGGGCTCCGAGGAGGGCGCCGATGAAGTAGAGGGCGCCGTGTTCGCCCTGCCAGCTACGGAAGAGGCGGGCGGAGCCTCGGGCCAGGAACACGGCGGCGCCGAGGGCGGCGAACGGCAGCAGCGCGGTGACGTCGGGCCGGTCCGCGGCCCGGGCGCGCAGGCAGCGCAGGACGAGGAGGGCGGCGCCGACGCCGGGCAGCCAGGCCTCGGGGTGGTAGGCCACGACGTAGTAGACGGTGCGGTACGACATACCCGTGCAGGGCAGCAGGACCGGCAGTGCGAGCAGGCCCCACAGGGCGTTCAGGACGCGGCGTTCGTAGCGGAAGAGGTGGCGGCCGTCCGGCAGCAGGGCGATCAGCCGCACGACGAGGATGCTCACGATCAGGTTGCACACCTGGTTGAGCATCTGGAGGAAGAGGTTCAGCGGTGCGCGGACGCCGGCGGGCTCGGGGCGCAGGTGCCAGCCCAGCTCCTGGCTCAGCAGTGTGGTGGTGTGGCGGGCCGCGGCGGCCACGCACAGCCAGGTGCCGACGAGCAGCAGGCGGCGGGCGACGGGGCTGGCCGGGGCGTGCCACCAGATGATGAGGCCCCCGAAGAAGCACGGCACGACGGATCCGAGGACCCACGGCAGGACGAAGCGGTTCTCCAGTTGCGTCGTCCCGATCAGCGTCGCCCACAGCAGGCACGCTCCCCCGCCGGCGGCGACGAGGTGCATCCCCCCGCTTCTCCCAGCCACGGCCGCATTATCGAGGGCCGCCGCGACGGGCGTCCAGGGAAGTAATCCTCCGCCGCGACTGGCGGAAAACCTCCAGTGGGTTCGGGGGGTGACCGGGTGCCGCGGCAGGCCCCGGACGGAGAACACTCTGAGGGCGATCGGCGGCGGGCCTGTCCCAAGGACGGAGGGGTTCCGCGAGCCGGGGGGAACGGGGGACGGTCATGTGTCGTTGCGCACCGGCGCTGCTCGGCCGGGTGACGGGGGACGGAGCGCGGCCGTACGGGGGCGGCCACGCCCCGGTACCGGCCTCATGGGGAGTGGCGCGCGGCGGTGCTCGCCGGCTCCGCCGCACGGGTGCGCGCCGCGGGCCTCCGCCGTTCCTCCCCGTGTCCTTCCGCGGGCCCGCGCCTGCGGCCCGCCGCCGGTCTCCCGCACTTGCGTCCGTGTTCCGCGCGGACGCGCGACGGTCGCCCGACCTGTGGTCGGTCTCTCCTCCCGACCGCTGAGGGGGCGGCCCGGGGGGGGGGGGGGCCCCCCCCGGCGCGGGGCGGGGGGGCCGCCCGGGGGGGGGGGCGGCGGGGGGGGGCGGCCCCCCCCCCCCCCCCCGGGGGCGGCCTCGGGCGGGGTGGCGGGGGGCGCCCCCCCGCCGCACACCGACCGCCGGGCGGGACCGCTCCACGCCTCCGCCCGCCCGGCCGGCCCGGGCCCCGCGGTCTTCGCCCTGCCGCGGGGCCCGGGCGTTCACCGCGCCGGCGCGGGGGCAGGGCGTCCGGTGGCGCGCGGTCAGGACGTCCGGCGGCGCGTGGTCAGGGCACCCGGCGGCGCGGGCTCACGGCGCCATCTCGTACGCGCCGGCCAGTGCCTCCACGCGCTCCCAGACGCGCGCGGAGCGGGCCTCGTCGACGACGGGGCGGCGCACCGCGCCGAGCGCCCAGCTCTGCTGGTCCGCGGTGGCGGAGTCCTTGCCGTGCAGCTCGACGGCGTACGCGGAGAAGTCGCGGACGAGGACGGCGAAGAGCTCGTCGAGCACGTCCTCGTCCAGGCCGGTCAGGCGTGCCTGCTCCAGGATCAGCTGGCCGTGCACCACCAGCGCGAAGAGCTGGCCGACGGCGAGGAGGAGGTCGAGGTCGCGGCTCTGCTCCTCGTCGGGCGCGGCCGTGGTGACGAACGCGCAGAGCGCGTCGGCCTGTTCGCGGAAGCGGGCGACGTTGGGCACCCCGGCGTAGGCGTCGTAGGCGGTGCGCCAGTCGTGGAAGCGGATGGAGCCGAGGCCCCGGGCCGGTCCCTGCCGGAAGAGGAAGGTGTCGTCGGCCGCGTCGGGGCGGGGCGGCACGGGCGGGTACTCGGCCGGGTTCAGCAGGTGGTTGCCCATGAACTTCAGGATGAGGGCGAGGTTGACGTGGACCGTGCCCTCCAGCTTGGGCAGGCTGCGGATCTCCGTGGCGGCCTGGGCGAAGTAGGTGTCCTTCTCGAAGCCCTTGGCCGCGATGACGTCCCACATGAGGTCGATGACCTTCTCGCCCTCGGTGGTGACCTTCATCTTCGTCATGGGGTTGAAGAGGAGGTAGCGCCGGTCGTCGGGCCCCGCGGAGCGGAAGTAGTCCACGGCGCGGTCGCTGAACAGCTTCATCCCGACGAGGCGGACGTAGGCGTCGGTCAGCTCGCGGCGCACGTGCGGGAAGGCGGTGACGGGGCGGCCGTAGAGGATGCGGTGGTGGGCGTGGGTGACGGCCTCGTACATCGCGTGCTCGCAGATGCCGATCGAGGCGGTGCAGAGGTTGAACTTCCCGACGTTGACGGTGTTCAGGGCGGCGTCGAAGGCGGCGCGGCCGGTGTGCAGGACGTCCTCCGCGGCCACCGGGTAGCTCTCCAGGCGGAACTCGCTGACGTACTTGGAGGAGTCCACGACGTTCTTGACGACGTGGTACGCCTCGTGGCGGCTGTCGGCGGCGAAGAAGACGTAGCCGTCGGGGCCCTCGACGTCGGTGCGGCGGCCGAAGACGGAGACGAGGCCGGCGGCGTTGCCGTTGCCGATGTAGTACTTCGAGCCGGTGGCGCGGAAGCCGCCGCTGCCGTCGGGTTCGAGCAGCATGTCGGTGGAGTAGATGTCGGCGCCGTGGGTCTTCTCGGACAGGCCGAAGGCGAACACCTCGCCCTGGTCGAGGAGTTCGGCGGCGCGGGCGCGGGCGGCGGCGTTGTCGCTCTGCCAGACCGGTCCGAGGCCGAGGATGGTGACCTGCCAGGCGTACCAGTAGTCGAGCCCGTAGAAGCCGAAGATCTCGTTGAGCGCGGCGATCCGGGCGGTGTCCCAGCGCTTGTCCGCCTGCCCGTCCGCGGCCTGTGCCGCCGGGGTGAGGAAGGTCGCGAACAGGCCCTCCCCGGCGGCGAACGCGAGGAAGTCGGCGAGCCAGGCGCGGGAGCGGTAGTCCTCGATCAGCCGGCGCTTGCCGCGCGTCTCGAACCAGTCGACGGTCGCGCGCAGCAGCCTGCGGGTCTCGGGGTCGAACTGCGTCGGGTCGTAGGTGTGCGGGTGGAACAGCAGCGGGTCCGCCACGGTGGTGTGCCTTTCCGGCTCGGGGGGTGGGGCTGAGGGAGGTGAAGTGAGGGCTTGAGGGGGCTCGGGTACGCGGGGCCGGCGCGGGCGCGGCGTGCCGCCGGGGGCTTCGCCGACGGGCGGGGCCGGAGTCGCGCTCCGGGTCAGCGCGGGGAGCCGAGCCGTCGGAGCTTGGCCAGCACGTCGTCGAGCCAGTCGAGCGTCATCCGCTCGTACGCGATGCCGCCGCGCAGGACGACGTG
Source organism: Streptomyces sp. CC224B (assembly GCF_030010595.1). NCBI lineage: Bacteria > Bacillati > Actinomycetota > Actinomycetes > Kitasatosporales > Streptomycetaceae > Streptomyces > Streptomyces sp. CC224B. The sequence goes on from NZ_JASCXL010000138.1 coordinate 10,165, forward strand.
CTGGAGCTGCTGCCCGGCGTCGAGGGTGCCGGGCGCCTCGGGCCCGGTGAAGTCGCGCCGCTCCCCCGCGAGGTAGCGCGCGAGCCGGTCGGCGTGCGCCTGGCGGTACCGCTCGACCTCGTGGACGAGGGCGGCGGGCTCGTCGAAGGCCGCGGCGCGGATCTTCACGGCGAGCTCGTGCCGGACGGTCTCGGGCTCGATCGGCTCGTGCAGCCACGCGGTGAGCGCGGCCCGGCCGGGAGCGGCGACGGAGTACTCCTTCTTGTCCGGCCGGTCGTCCTGCGCGACCTCGCGGACGTCGATCCAGCCGTCGCCCTCCATGCGCTTGAGGACGCGGTAGATCTGCTGGTGCGTGGCGGCCCAGAAGTAGCCGATGGACCGGTCGAACCGCCGGGCCAGCTCGTAGCCGGAGCCGGGTTTCTCCAGCAGGGAGACGAGGATCGCGTGGTCGAGCGCCATGCCCGCATCCTGGTATGCAACTCGTTGCATAGACAAGCGGAGACGCCCAGGTGAGACACGGCTCACCTGGGCGTCTCCGCTGTGGTGGGGGCGCGGCGGCCCCCGTTGTCCGCGGCTCCGGCGAGAGGGCCGGGGCCCGGTGGTCAGGCGGCGGGCAGCCGGTCGCGCACGGTGTCCGCGGCGGAGCGGGCCGCGGACACGGACGCCTGGGCCCGCTTGCCCGCGGAGCGGCGGGCGTCCCGCGCGGCGTGGCGGGTCCGGTAGGCCACGGAGGGCTTGCCGTGCGTGTCGGCCGCGGCGATGAGCAGGCCGCCGAAGAGGGACAGGTTCTTCAGGAACTGCGCGCGCTGCGCGGCGCGCTGCTCCTTGTCCTCCTCCTTCCACCAGGCGTGCCCGGCCAGCGTGGTGGGCACCAGCGTCCCGGCGAGGGCCAGGGCCGAAAGCCGGGGGAAGCGGCCGAGGGACAGCAGCAGCCCGGCCCCCACCTGCACCGCCGCGTTGAGGCGCACCAGCTCCTCCGGGTCCTCGGGCAGTCCCGGCACGCGTTGGGCCAGGGGCACCACGACGGGTTCGGCCGCCGGTGCCACGTGCTCCGGCGCCTGGAGATGCTTGATGCCGCTCGTGACGAACACGGACGCGAGCATGGGACGGGCGATCTTCCTGAGAATCGGCATACAGCCCGCGTTCCCCGGTCGGCCCGCGGCCACACCGCCCGTGCTCCGCTTGCCGGAACGCGCCGGTCAGCGCCTGGGCGGCAACCGGTGCAGCGTGACGTCGCGCAGCGCGCCGGCGTCGGCGGTGAGGGTGAGGTACGTGCAGAAGGGCTGCCGCCTGCGGTCGGTGGGCGAGCCGGGGTTGAGCAGCCGCAGCCCGCCGGGGGCCCGTGTGTCCCAGGGGATGTGGCTGTGTCCGAAGACGAGCACGTCCAGGTCGGGGAAGCGTTCGGCGCACCGCCGCTCACGCCCGGTGGCCGCTCCGGTCTCGTGCACGGCGCCGAACCGCAGCCCGGCCAGCTCCACCCGGGCGACCTCGGGGAGCCGCCGGCGCAGACCCGGGCCGTCGTTGTTGCCGTACACGGCGACCAGGCGGCGCGACCGGGCCTCGAACAGGTCGAGCGTGGCCTCGTCGATCCAGTCGCCCGCGTGGAAGACCACGTCCGCCTCGTCCATGGCGGCCAGGAGGGCGTCCGGCAGGCGCTTCGCCCGGGCGGGCACGTGCGTGTCGGAGGTGAGCAGCAGCCGCATGGGGTCAGCGTAGGCCAGGCCGGACGTCCCGGCCGCGCGCGGTGCGGGCCGCGCCGGGCCGTGGGCGCCGGCGACGACCCGCCGGAGAAGGATCCCGTACGCGTGCCGGTGGACCGGCTCGGGGACGGCATGCCGCGGCCCGTGCCGGGTGTTACGGCACGGGCCGCGTGGCGGGGCGTCGTCGGTCGGTCGATGGGTGGGCCAGTCGATCAGTGGGCTGGTCGGCCAGTGGGTCGGTCGGCCGGTCAGTCGGTCGACAGCGCCTGGACCAGGTCGCCGACCTTGGGGTCGGGCAGGGAGCGGGCGACGTCGGCCAGGGCCACCATGCCGACCAGGTCGTGCCCGTCGATCACGGGCAGCCGCCGGACCTTGTGCGCGGTCATCGTGCGCAGGATCTCCTCCGCGTCGTCGTCGGCGCCGATGGTGACGGCCTCGCCCTGCGCCAGGTCGCCCGCCGGACAGGACGCCGGGTCCTTGCCCGCGCCGAGGACCTTCACCACGACGTCGCGGTCGGTCAGCACGCCCTTGAGCTTGTTGTCGGTGCCGCAGATGGGCAGCGCGCCGACCCCGAGGTCCTTCATCTTCCGGGCGGCGTCGAGCACCGTCTCCTCCGCGCCGACGCACTGAGCCCCGCCGGTCATGATGTCGCGTGCCTTGGTCATCACAGAGTCCTCTCACTCGGTACGGACGCGAGCCGTTCCGCCGGTGGCGGGCCCGCTCTTCGGTGGACGTGGTCACGTGTTCCCTGTGATCGCACGGGGTAACGAGGCCCGGCCGGTACAACTCGAATGCTTCGGGCCCGGCGGCGGGCACGGCCCGGTGGCCTCACGGGCACGCGTCCGCCCGCGGCCCCGCTCCCCCGGAACGCCGGGCCCGGGGGCCGCCCGCTCCACCCGGTCGGCGCAGGCCGGCGGCCCTCCGGAGTGCCGCGCGCCCGTGCGCCGGTGAGGCTGGGCGGTGAGCGCCGGGCACCGTGTCGCGGGCGGGAGAGGCCGGTTCGGTTCGGTGAGGCTTGAGTCGGTGAGACGTGAGTCGGTGAGACGTGAGTCGGTGAGACGTGAGTCGGTGAGACCTGAGTCGGTGAGGCCTGAGGACGAGGGGGCGTATGCGGCGTAAGGGCGCCGGGCGTGACGCGGAAGCCGATGTGGAGGCCGTGCTCGACGAGCTCTACACGACGCCGCCGCCCGGCTTCGTGGCCCGGCGGGACGAGTTGGCCGCCGCGGCCAAGGCGGACGGGCGGGCCGAGGACGCCCGGCGCGTCCGTGCCGCCCGCCGCCCCACCCTCGCGGCCTGGGCGGCGAACCTCCTGCTGCGCTCCCGCCCCGAGGACAGCCGGCAGTTCCTGGAGCTGGGGCAGGGGTTGCGGGAGGCGTACCGGACCTTGGACGCCGACGGGCTGCGGGAGTTCTCGGCCCAGCGGCGGCGGCTGGTCGCCGCGCTGGCCCGGCAGGCGGCGGAGCTGGCGCAGGAGGCCGGTCACCGGCTCTCGGCCGCGGCGCTGCAGGACGTCGAGGCCACGCTGCACGCCGTGCTCGCCGATCCGGACGCGGCCGAGCGGTGGGCCGCCGGGCGCCTGCACACCGCGCTCACGCCGCCGTCGGAGTTCCCTTCGGGCCTGGAGCGGGCGGGCGCCACTCCCCCGGAGCCCGCGCGGCGCCCGGGGACGCGGCGGCCCGCGCCCGCGAAGGACGAGCTCGCCGAACGCCGCAGGGCCCGCCAGGAGGAACTCGCCCGGGCCGAGGAAGCCGCGCAGGCGGCGGACCGGCGGTTGCGGGCCCACCAGGTGGAGCACGCCGACGCCGAGGAGGCCGCGCGCCGGGCCGGGGCCCGCCACGACGAGGTCGCCGAGGACGTCTCCGCCGCCGAGGAGCACCTCAAGCGCCTGCGCGCCGAACTGCACCAGGCCGAGGCGGCGCGACGGGAGGCCAAGGAGCGGCAGCGGACCGCCGCGGAGGCCCTCGACCGGGCCGGGGAGGAAGCACGCCGCGCGGCGCGGGAGGCGAAGCGGCTCGCGGCTCGGGCACGGTGACCCGGCTCGCGGCTCGGGCACGGTGACCCGCTGGTGGCGCACCCCGGCGGGCGGCGGAGCCGCGCCCGGCCACCGGCCCGCGGTCCCGAGCGGCGGGCCGCGCGGCCACGGTCACCGGCCGCCCGAAACTCCCTGCGGGACGTCGCCGGTTCGGTGCCAGGTGTCGGTGCGGGGGTCGTGCGTGACCAGGCCGCGGCGGGCGAACTCGTGCAGCCAGCCCTCCATGGGCCAGCTGCCCCAGCGGTCCTTGTAGATCCTCCCGTTGCGCAGGATGTCGTCGATGTGCTCCACCGGGGGTCTGCTCACCGGGTGGTACTGGTGGTACGCGGGAGCGCCCCCGACCCACCACAGCTCCACCCCGCCGGCGGCGGCGGTGCGGGCGAAGTCGGTGTCCTCGCCGCCGTACCCGGTGTAGTCCTCGCAGAACCCGCCGACAGCGCGCCAGGTGGCGGCGGTCAGCGCGAACGAGAGGGACCAGAACAGCCGGTGGTCGCCGTCCCTGATCACCTCCGTGTCACCGGGGACCGGGCGGCCCGGGTGCGGGGGCGCGAGGGCGGGCAGGGTGCCCAGCCGGTAGCCGTCCGGGGGCGGAGGCGGCAGATAGGCCACCGTGCCGCACAGCAGCGCGCCGTCGGCGGCGGTCCGGGCGTAGCGGGCGAGCAGGTCCGGGCCGGGGACGCAGTCGACGTCGAGGAAGATCAGGAGGTCCGCTCCGGCGTCCAGGGCGCGCCGCGCCCCGGCGTTGCGCGCGGCGGCCAGGGGCAGGCACCCGTCGGCGCCGGTGGGGACGGACACCGTCCCGGCGGTGGGCCGCCTGCCCGCGAGCACGCTCCGCGCGCCCGGGTCGTCCATGGTCACCACCACGTAGTGGTCGGGCTGCCGGGTCCCGGCGGCCAGGCCGTCCTGCTGGAGCCGGAGGTGGCGGTGGCGGCCCGCGACCAGGGTGATCACCGCGACGCGCATGCCGTCTCCCGTCCGTGCGGGGCCGCGGCAAGCCGCTCCAGGAGGCGTGCGGCGCGCCGGGCCCCGTCGCCGGGGGCCCACAGGGCCCAGCGGTCGCCGGGGCGGCGCGCCGTCCGGTCGAGGAGCGTCTGCCACTCCTCCGGGTCGGGCCAGTTGGTCCGTACGGTCGCGAGTCCGGCGGCCGCCAACGCCCGGGCGGTGGCGTGCTGTTCGCCGTGGGGGCGGTCCTGCGGGATGACGACGGCCGGGGTGCGGGCGGCGGCGCACTCGGCGATCGCGTTCTGCCCGGCGTGCGTGACCACGGCGTCGGCCCGGCACAGCAGCGGCCACGGGTCGTCGGTCCACCGGCCTTCCGGGCCGCCCAGGAACGTCCAGGTCCAGCCGGTGGTGCTGTCGGCGGCCTTGCGGAGCGCGGCGGCGTCGACGTCGGTGCCGCCCGCGCCGAGCAGCACGACGACCTCGCGGCGGCCGTCGGCGGGGCGGGTCGCGGGGACCCGGGCGCGGCCGTCGTAGCGGGAGAACGCGCCGGTGTGCAGGGTCTTCTCGCGCCAGTGGCTCGGCCAGTCCGGCTCCGGCGCCGCGTCGGGCCAGGGCGCGAGCAGCGCGTCGGCCAGGTCGTAGCCGAGGCGGTGGGCGGGGTCGGAGCGGTCGCCGCGCATCGCGGCGACGGCCACCGGGACCCCCATCAGCCGTGCCAGGAGGGCGACTTCGACGGAGACGTCGCTGACGAACAGCCGGGGCCCGGTCCGCGTGACCCAGGCGGCGATCGCTCCCATGCGGTCGCGCAGGCCGGGGTGGTGGCGGGGCACCCAGTGCAGCCTGCCGCGCGCGGTCGGGTCGGCGCCGGACGGCGGGGCCGGGACGACCGGGGCACCAGGGAGGGCCGGGACGCTTGGGGCGGCCGGGACACCGGCGAGCCCCGTGCCCCCACGCGCCTCCCCGTACGCACCCGCGCCCGCATCCGCGTACGCGCCCGCACCCGCGCCTGTGTCCCCGTACGCCTCCCCGCCCGTGTCCAGCGGCAGCCGGACCCAGTCCCCCGGCCACTCGGCGGGGCGGGGAAGGGAGGAGAAGCCGGTGACGGGCAGGCGGAGGTGGCGGGCCACGCAGACGGCCCGGTGCAGATGGCCGCGCCCCTGGTGGTGCACGTAGTAGCCGATCACGCGGCGGCCACCTCCCGGTACAGGGAGACGTAGCGGTCGGTCATGGCGTCCACGGAGCAGAACCGCTCGGCGCGGCGCCGGGCGGCGCGGCGGTCGAGGCGGGTGACGGGTTCGACGAGGTCGGCCAGGGCGGCGGCGTCCTCCGGCGGGGCGAGCGCGCCGCACTCCGGCGTGAGGATCTCGCCCAGGGCGCCGCGGTCGGTGCCGCACACGGGGGTGCCGCAGGACAGCGCCTCGGCGACGGTCAGCCCGTAGGGCTCGTCCCAGCAGGGCGTGACCAGGGCGGCCGCGGCGCTGCCCACCAGGCGGGCCAGGTCGCGGCAGCCGAGGTGGCCGACGTAGGTGATGTCCTCGTCGAGGAGCGGGGCCACGCGCTCGGCGAAGTAGGCCTGGTCGCCGACGGGCCCGGCCAGGCGCAGCGGGCGGCCGGCCTTGCGGGCCGCCTCGATGGCCAGGTGGGGCCCCTTCTCCGGCACGATGCGGCCGAACCACACCAGGTGCCGGCCGCCGGGCCCCTCGGGCCACCGCTCGGTGTCGACGCCGTTGTGGACGACGCGGGCGGCGGGCACGAGGTGGCTCCAGGCGGTGGCGGTGTGCGCGCTGACGGCGGTGAACGTCACCGGGCAGGTGTCGTGCGACTGGACGGCCGACTCCAGCCACGGGGTGGGCGGGGTGTGCAGGGTCGTCACGACCGGGGTCGGGACCGCCGGGGCCATGGCCACGGGCAGGTAGTGCAGGCTGTTGTTGTGGACGACGTCGAAGCGGCGCCCGTCGCCGTGCGCGAGGTCCAGCATGAGGCGCAGGTAGGCGTGGTGCTCCTGCATCCAGGTGGCGTCCGGCATGGAGACGTCGGAGCGCGCGGCGGCGCTCAACGCCGGGCGGTGGACGGGCAGTTCGACGACGTCCAGGTCCGGGTCGGAGCCGGGCGCGGCGAACAGCTCGACGTGGTGGCCGCGTTCCTTGAGCGCGTGGGCGAGCGTCCAGGTGTGGGCTTCCAGTCCCCCGGCGAACGGCTCCCGTACCGGGAAGCGGGCGGACGCGACGAGGGCGATGCGCAGCGGCCCCGTCATGCCATGAGCTCGCGGTACAGCGTCTGGTGGGCCGTGGCGACCCGGGCGCGTTCGGCGGCGCGGTCCGCCTGGTCGGCGCGCCAGTGCGGCCGGGTGCGGTGGGCCTCGCGGACGGCGTCGCCCAGGGACTCCTCGTCCAGGCCGTCCCGCTGGGTGTGGCCGTAGGTGAGGCAGGGGCGCTGCTCGGCGTAGAAGCCGCAGGAGGGGGCGGCGACGGCGGTGCCGAGGTCGTGGCACGCCTCCAGCCACCCGGAGTGGGTGCCGAAGGTGTAGGGCAGCACGGACAGGTCGAGTCCGGAGAGGTAGTCCCACAGCTCGTCGTCGTCGAAGTAGTCGTGCTCGCGCAGGCGCAGCAGACCGCTGTCGGCGAAGGACCGCAGTTCGGCGAGGACGTCCGGGGCGTAGGCGTGCGCGTCGGGGTCGCCCACCTCGTGGTGGATGTTGACGTGCAGCTCCGCGTCGGGCAGTTCGGCCACGGTCTTGGCGAGGACGCGCACGACCGGCAGGAGCGACATGTTCGGGCGCAGGCTCTTGGCGTGCACGCCCACGCGGAAGCCCGGGTGCGGCGGGCGCGGGCGCAGCAGGCGGGGCCGCTCCACGACGTGGGGGTGCGGCAGGACCGTCGCCGCCCGGTTCCAGCGGCGCTCGATCTCCCGGGCCGCGCCGGGGGTCAGCGTGATGAGGCGGTCCGCCGCCGGGACGAGGACGTCGAGGGCCGCGTCGTGGGGGCGGGGGTCGCTCTGGTGGGGGTTGCGCAGGTCGTGGACGGTGTACACGAGCGGCTTGCCGTGCCGCCGCAGGGCCGCGACGAGCGACTCCAGCTCGCGCGGCCCCTGGGCGTCGAACCCGAAGTGCAGGTGGAAGACGTCGAAGTCCTCGTGGTGCGCGTCCACCCAGCCGGGGTCCAGCATGACCGGTGGCCACCACCGCTGGGACGTGCTCGGCGCCCCGTTGGGCCGCGGGTCGGTGAGCCGGACGACGTCGGGCGCGACCCGCTCGTCGGCGCAGTGCCGGACGTAGACGTGACCGGCGGGCACCGATGCCACGCGTATCGGGGACGCCGCGCGCGTCGGGCCTGCGGCCGTCGTGCCGCCGCTCCGCGGGGTGGACGCGGTCCTCTGGTCTTCCATGGCCGTGGTGCTCCTGCCTCTGGTGCACGTGCTACAGGTGCCGCTCTGGCCTGACGGCGCCTCCCGTGTCCCTCCCGTATCTCCCCGAATGTCTGTTCCTAACCTGGCACGCACAGTGACGCCCACCTCCGTCCACAGTGCCCCACTCTGCCCCATAAGCACCTTTTGCATACCCTGAGGGGAAGATCACGTGCGGGGTCGTCCCCTGGCCCGCTCCCCCGCCCGGAGCCACCGCCGCCGGGTTAGCCGGAGGGGCCGGGGGAACCCGCACGTCCATGAACGTTGAGACCAGGGAGACCGCCATGGCTGCCGCACCCCGTACCCGGACGGCCCCGGACACCGCCGCGGAACCGGCATGACGACGACACCCGGCCCGCTGCCGGGCCGCCCCGAGTCGTACTGGATGGACACCACCGAGGCGACGTCGTACCCGACGCTGACCGAGGACATCGAGGTGGACGTCGCCGTGGTCGGCGGCGGCATCGCCGGGCTCAGCACGGCGTGGGAACTGGCCCGCGCCGGGCACAGCGTGGCCGTCCTGGAGGCCGACCGCGTCGCCGCGGGCGTGACGGGCTACACCACCGCCAAGGTGTCGTCGCTGCACATGCTCGTGTACGACAGGCTGCGCCGCACCCGCGGGCCGGAGGCCGCCCGCCTGTACGCCCGGTCCCAGCAGGGGGCCGTCGAGCGCGTGGCGGCCGTCAGCGCCGAACTCGGCATCGACTGCGACCTGGAGCGCACGCCCGCCTACACCTACACCACCCGCGCCGAGGGCACCGACGAGCTGCGCGCCGAGGCCGAGGCCGCCCGCGAGGCCGGACTCCCCGCCGCGTACACCGAGACGACCGACCTGCCCTTCGCCGTGGCGGGCGCGGTCCGGGTGGAGGACCAGGCGCAGTTCCACCCGCGCGCCTATCTGCTGGCGCTCGTCGAGGACCTCGTGGCCCGGGGCGGCGTCGTCCACGAGCGCACCCGGGTGACCGGTCTGAAGGAGGGCACCCCCTGCCGGGTGACCACCGAGTCCGGGCGCACGGTCACCGCCCGGGACGTCGTCGTGGCCACGCACTACCCGGTGTTCGACCGCGCGCTGCTGTTCGCGCGCCTGTCGCCGAACCGGGAGCTCGTCGTCGCCGCGCCGCTCGCCCCGGGCCAGGACCCGCGCGGGATGTACATCACACAGGAGGAGGGGAAGCGCTCGGTGCGCACCTCTCCGTACGGCGACGGCGAGCGGCTCCTGATCGTCACCGGCGAGGGCTTCACGCCGGGCACGGGCGACCCCGCCGCCGGGTTCCGGTCCCTCGACGCGTGGATGCGCGAGCGGTTCGACGTCGGGGAGACGGCCTACCGCTGGGCGGCGCAGGACAACAGCGTGACCGACGACGTGCCCTTCGTCGGCCCCTTCCACCCGGGCGCCCGCCACACCTACGTGGCCACGGGGTTCGGCGGCTGGGGCATGAGCGGCGGCGTGATGTCCGGGACGCTCCTCGCCGGGCTGATCCAGGGTGACAAGCCCGAGTGGGCCGACCTGTACGACCCGCGCCGGCTGCTGAAGACCGTGAAGGAGGTGCCGTCGCTGCTCGGCGTGCAGGCCGAGGTCGCCAAGCACTTCGTCGGGGACCGGCTGCGCCCCTCGCACGTCGACTCCGTGGACGAGATCGCCCCGGGGTCGGGGGCCGTGGTGCGCGTCGAGGGGCGCCGCTGCGCGGTCCACCGCGACAAGGCCGGCGCGCTGCACGCGGTCTCCGCTCGCTGTACGCACCTGGGTTGCCTGGTCGCCTTCAACGACGCGGAGGAGACGTGGGAGTGCCCCTGCCACGGCTCCCGGTTCACCCCCGACGGCTCGGTGCTCCAGGGTCCGGCGACGCGTCCCCTGGAGCCGCGGAAGCTGCCCGGGGAGGAGTGAGCCCGCCCCGGGGTGGACCACCGCCGGGGCGGCGGCGGTTCACCCCGGGCGCAGCCACACCGTGGCCAGCGGCGGCAGGGTCAGCCGCAGGCTCGCCGGGCGGCCGTGCGCCCCCTCGGGCCCGGGCCGGAGCCGGCCGGGGTTGCGCACGTCGCTGCCGCCGTAGCGGGCCGCGTCGGTGTTGAGCGCCTCCACCCAGGCGGGCACGGTGTCCGGCACGCCGATCCGGTAGTCGTGGCGGACCACCGGGGAGAAGTTGCAGACGGCGAGCAGCGGGGTGCCGTCCGCGGCGAAGCGCAGGAAGGCCACCATGTTGTCCCCGGCCGCGTCCGGCGTGATCCAGGAGAAGCCCGCCGGTACGGTGTCCTGCTCCCACAGGGCGGGGGTGTCGCGGTACTGGTGGTTGAGGTCCTGCACCAGCCGCAGCACGCCCTCGTGGTCGCCGCGCGCCGGGTAGGACGGGTCGAGGAGCCCCCAGTGCAGGCCCTCCTCCGGCGACCACTCGGCGCCCTGGGCGAACTCCTGGCCCATGAACAGGAGTTGCTTGCCGGGGTGGGCCCACATGAAGCCGAGGTAGGCACGGTGGTTGGCGCGCCGCTGCCACCAGTCACCGGGCGTCTTGGAGACCAGCGACTGCTTGCCGTGCACCACTTCGTCGTGCGACAGGGGCAGCACGTAGTTCTCGCTGTACGCGTACACCATGGCGAAGGTCAGTTCGTTGTGGTGGTACGCGCGGTGCACCGGGTCGCGCGCGATGTACTCCAGGGTGTCGTGGGACCAGCCCATGTTCCATTTCAGGCCGAAGCCGAGGCCGCCGAAGCCGCCGTGGCCGATGTGGTGGGTGGGCCGGGTCACCCCGTCCCACGCGGTCGACTCCTCGGCGATGGTGACCACGCCGGGGCAGCGCCGGTAGACGGTGGCGTTCATCTCCTGGAGGAACGCCACGGCGTCCAGGTTCTCCCGGCCGCCGGAGGCGTTGGGCGCCCACCGGCCCTCGTCGCGGGAGTAGTCGAGGTAGAGCATGGAGGCGACCGCGTCCACGCGCAGGCCGTCGACGTGGAACTCCTCGCACCAGTAGAGGGCGTTGGCGACGAGGAAGTTGCGCACCTCGCGGCGTCCGTAGTCGAAGATGAGGGTGCCCCAGTCGGGGTGTTCGGCCCGCCGCGGGTCCTGCGGCTCGTACAGGTGCTCCCCGTCGAAGGCCGCGAGCGCCCAGTTGTCCTTGGGGAAGTGCGCCGGGACCCAGTCCAGGATCACGCCGACGCCCGCCTGGTGCAGCGTGTCGACGAGGTGGCGGAAGTCGTCGGGGGTGCCGAGCCGCGCGGTCGGCGCGTAGAAGCCGGTGACCTGGTAGCCCCAGGAGCCGCCGAAGGGGTGCTCGGCCACCGGCAGGAACTCCACATGGGTGAAGCCCGCGCCGCGGACGTAGTCCGTCAGCTCCCCGGCGAGTTCGCGGTAGGTCAGGCCCGGCCGCCAGGAGGCGAGGTGGACCTCGTACACCGAGAAGGGCGCCCGCGCCACGGGACGGTCCCCGCGGTGGGCCATCCACTCGTCGTCGCCCCACGCGTAGGACGAGGACGCGGTGACGACGGAAGCGGTCGCGGGCGGCACCTCCGTGGCGCGGGCCATGGGGTCCGCGCGCAGCGTGCGGGTGCCGTCGCGGCGGGCGATGTCGAACTTGTAGAGCGCCCCCTCCCCGATGCCGGGCAGGAACAGCTCCCAGACGCCGCAGGAGCCCAGCGACCGCATCGGGTGGGCGGTGCCGTCCCAGTACGTGAAGTCACCGGCGACCCGCACGCCGAGCGCGTTGGGCGCCCACACCGTGAACCGGGTCCCGGCGACGCCCTGGTGGGTCATCGGGTGCGCGCCCAGCGCCCGCCAGAGCTGCTCGTGCCGGCCCTCGCCGATGAGGTGCAGGTCGAGCTCGCCGAGGGCGGGCAGGAAGCGGTAGGGGTCCTGGACGGTGAGGTCCTGTCCTTCGTACGTGACGCGCAGCTCGTAGGCGGGGACGGCGGCGAGCGGCAGCACGCCGGAGAACAGGCCGCCGCCCGTGTCCCGCAGCCGCACGGCGCGCCCTTCGGTGAGGACCGTCACCGCCTGGGCGTGCGGGCGCAGGGCGACGAAGGCGACCCCGCCGGGCACCGGGTGGGCGCCGAGCACGGCGTGCGGGTCGTGGTGCGTGCCCGCCAGCAGGCGCGCGCGGTCCTGCTCGTCGAGGGGGGCCGGGGGCACGGACCCGTCGCGGGCGGCGGGCCGGGGCCTGGCGGCGGTCCGGGCGGTGGCGGGCGGTGCCCGCAGGGTGGTGACGGGTCCTGCGTCGGGTGCTTCGGTGGCGTCCACGGGGTGCGGCTCTCCTTCGCGGGTCGGGATGGCGGTGGCGGGTCTACCGGCCCTCCGCCCCTTCGGCGAGGCGGGCGATGGCCGCCATCGGGACCGGCAGCCACTCGGGGCGGTGCCGGGCTTCGTAGAGCGCTTCGTACACCGCGCGGTCCGTCTCGTAGGCGCGCAGGAGTGCGGCCTCGTCGCGCGGGTCCCACCCGGACGCGGCGGCGTACCCCGCGCAGTAGGCGTCCCGCCACGGGCGCACCCACTGGGGCCGCCAGGGGCGGCGGGTGTGCACGGCGTAGTCGAAGGACCGGAGCATGCCCGCGACGTCGCGCACGGGGCTCTGGGTGCAGCGGCGTTCGGCGAGCAGCCGGGCCGGTTCGCCCTCGAAGTCGATGAGGAACCAGCGGTCCCCGGCCTGGAGCACCTGGCCGAGGTGCAGATCGCCGTGGACCCGCTGGGGCGGCCGCCGCAGCCCGCTTTCGGCGACGGTGCCGTACGCGGCCATCAGCCGGGACACGTACGGGCCGAGCGCGGTGACCTGGCGCGCGGTGGCGCGCAGGCGCTCGGTCATGGCGGCGGCGAGCCTGCCGCCCTCGTCCGGGTCCGGGGGGCCGGGCTCGAAGGCCTGGGCCAGGGCCAGGTGCACCTCGGCGGTGGCCCGGCCCAGTTCGTACGACTCGTCGGTGAAGTCCTCCCCGGAGTCCAGGGCGCGCAGGGCGAGGGTCCAGCCGTCCGTCGCGCCGCCCAGGAACGGCTGGAGCACGCCGAGCGTCGCGCCGCGGGGCTCCGTGGTCCAGAACCAGGCGACGGGGGCGGGCACGCGGCGGCAGCCCTCCCGGGCCAGGGCCTGGGTCACCTCCAGGTCCGGGTTGACCCCGAACTGGATGCGGCGGAACAGCTTGAGGATGAAGGACTCCCCGTACACCAGCGAGGTGTTGGACTGCTCCCCTTCAAGCAGCCGTGGCGCGAGTCCGGACGGCACCCGGGTGCGCGTGTCCCGGGCGAAGCGCAGCGGGCCCGCCGAGCCCGGGACGCGCAGCCGCTCCAGGAGCAGCCCCGCCGAACGGGGGTCGAGCAGCGCGTCGTACACCACGAGTCCCGCCAGCGGTCCCGCGCCGGGGCGGCCGATGACGGCGTGGTGCAGCCGCGCCGGCACGTGGTCGCCGACGCCGAGGACGAGCTGGTAGCAGTCCTCGCGCGGGCCGGTGCGCCCGGTGCACACCAGCACGTGCAGGCACCCCGGGTGCAGCTCGGTCATCGACACCACGGCCAGCTCGGTGAGGGGCAGGTCCTTGCCCGCGAACCACCGCTGCCGCGGCAGCCACTCCCGGAGGAGTCCGGCCAGCGAGGTCAGCAGCGACGGAGGGCTGAGGCCGTCGGGTGACGGGAGGGTGGTGTTCAGCATGCGACACGTCCCTTCAAAGTCGCACGGGGGGCGCGGCCGGACGTCGTGGGGGCTCGGTCAGGCGGAACCAGTAGAAACCGTGACCCGCCAGGGTCAGCAGATAGGGCAGGTCGCCGATGGCGGGGAAGGAGACCCCGCCGAGCAGCTCCACCGGGTGGCGGCCCCGGTGGGCGCCGAGGTTCAGCTCCGTCGGCTGCGCGAAGCGGGAGAAGTTGTTGACGCACAGGACCAGGTCGTTCCCGTGCTCCCGCAGGAAGGCGAGGACCGCCGGGTTGGACGAGGGCAGTTCGGTGTAGGAGCCGAGGCCGAAGGCGGGGTTCTGCTTGCGGATCTCGATCATGCGCCGGGTCCA
>NZ_JASCXL010000139.1:0-23560 GCF_030010595.1 Streptomyces sp. CC224B
CCGCCGTCGGCCTGCCGGGGCAGCCGCGCGGGCTCGGGCCCGGCCGGGTCGGCGCCGTCGCCGTCCGTCGCCGTCCGGGGGCCGGGGCCGACGTCGGTGCCGTACGCGTTGTAGGCGCCGTAGGTGGCGGTCACGGTGTACGCCGCCGCCGGTGCCTGGTCGCGCGTGTCCGCGGCGGGCGGGGCGTACGGGTCGCGGGCGGGCGCACCGGGCGGGGCGCCCACGCCGGCGTCCGTGTGACCGAACGCGCCCCCGGAGGCGCCCCCGGACGCACCCTCGGACGCGCTCCCGGACGCGTTCAGGGAGCCGTCGGAGCCGCCCGGGCCGTCGGGGCCGTCGGGGCCGTCGGGGCCGCGCGAGCCGTGGCTGGAGCCGGGGCCACCGGAGTCGCCGATGCCGGCGGCGCCGCCGGTGCCGCCGGTGTCTGCGGAACCGTACGGCCCGGGGCCGTACGGCTCGGCGCCGCCCTCGTACGCCGGCCGGTACGTGTCCCGGTAGCCGTACCCGGCCCCGTACGTCCCGTACGGCTGCTGCTGCCCATACGTCTCGTACTGCGGTGTGCTCACGTCGCTCCAGCTCACAGGTGGTCCACTGGCAAGCCCATGCGGATCGGCTTGGAGAACCTAGCGGAGCGACCGTCACTCTCCAAAGCAGGGCGACTACTCTGTGTCGCGGTGCTGCCCCGAGCTGTCAGGCCCGGAATGGATCGGTCGTTATCAGTCAGTAATCAAAGGCGCGCGCCGTGTTCGCCGAGACGGCCGCGGCCATGGCGTCCTCGTCGACGCCCCGCACCGCGGCCATCGCGCGCAGCGTGACCGGAATGAGATAGGGCGCGTTGGGCCGTCCGCGGTAGGGCGCCGGGGTGAGGAACGGGGCGTCGGTCTCGACGAGGACGAGCTCCGCCGGGGCGACGGCGAGCGCGTCGCGCAGCGGCTGGGCGTTCTTGAACGTGACGTTGCCCGCGAAGGACATGAAGTAGCCGCGCTCGGCGCAGACTTCGGCCATGGCCGCGTCGCCGGAGTAGCAGTGGAAGACGGTGCGCTCCGGGGCGCCCTCCTCCTTCAGGACGCGCAGCACGTCGTCGTGGGCCTCGCGGTCGTGGATGACGAGGGCCTTGCCGTGGCGCTTGGCGATCTCGATGTGCGCGCGGAAGGAGCGCTCCTGCGCGGCCATGCCCTCCGGGCCGGTGCGGAAGTGGTCGAGGCCGGTCTCGCCGACGGCCTTGACGTGCGGGAGCGCGGCGAGGCGGTCGATCTCGGCGAGAGCCTCGTCGAGCGCCCCCTCACCACCGGCCGGGCGCGCCCCCTGCCGCGACCAGCCCGCCCGTCGCCCGCCACCACCCTTACCGGAGTCGCTACGCGACGCGCCTTCGATGGGGTCGCCGTGGACGATGCGGGGCGCCTCGTTCGGATGAAGGGCCACGGCCGCGTGGACGGCGTCGTGCGCGGCGGCCGTCTCGGCGGCCCAGCGGGACCCGGCGACGTCGCAGCCGACCTGGACGACCGTGGTCACGCCGACCGCGGCGGCCCGGGCGAGGGCGTCCTCGACGGTGCCGGACTGCATGTCGAGGTGGGTGTGGGAGTCGGCGACCGGGACCCGCAGCGGGGCGGGCGCCGGGGGCGGCGTGGTGTCGGTGGGCATACGTCGATCGTACGAAGCCCCGCCGGGTGCCCGCCGGACGGGCCGGGGTCCGGCCCGCCCGCCGCCGCGGCCGGGGTGCGAGCCGTCCGCCGCCGCGGCGCACCCGCGCGGGGGCCTCGGCCGTCCCCGCGCCGGGCGTCAGCCGTCCCCCGCGCGGCGCGTCAGCCCGCCTCGCCGTCGCTGCCGCGGTGGTCGTGCCTGTCGTGGTGCCGGAACGGGTGCAGCAGGTCCGACAGGTGCCAGTGGTGCTGCCGGGGCGGTTCCGCCGGGGTGTCGGCGGAGCCGTCGCTCGCCGGGACCTTCGCGCCGGACGGTGGGCGCCGCGTGTGCGGCTGCCGGTGCAGGGAGTCGAGGGCCGAGCGCACCGTCGACACCTGGCCCGCCCGCATGATCCGGACGACGTGGCCCCCGCAGTTCAGGCAGGTGGGCCGGGTCAGCGGGGACGGCACGCGCTGCCCGCCCGCCAGGTACGTCACGAACTCCCGCCCCGCGCCGTCCACGTGGTGCTCGATGTCGTACGACTGCTCCCAGCCGTGCCCGCAGCGCATGCAGGCGAAGGCATAGGACTCGTGGCCGACGTCGAGTGCCGTCGTGCGGTGACCGGTGTCTGCGATCTCACTCATACGAGCTCCTCTTGTCCGCTGGACAAGCGCCGCGGGCCCTCGGTTCCTGCCCGGAACCGGGCCCGTGCGGCGTGGGACGGTTGCGCCCCCCGCAACCAGTGGACGCCTTTCCCGGAGCGGGCGCACCAGACCTGTCGACTGTTGGGGCCGATTTGGCTTTTCCATAGGAATTCGGCCTGCCGCGCGGCCCGCGCTTTTGCTTTTCACGATAGTCCTTTGCCAGCCGATGGGCCGCCCGGAGAATGGGCCTCCGAGCCCGCCCACAGGCTGTGGACAACGGAGAAAGCGCAGGCGGCACGGTGGCGCACCGGTGTCGCAGGCCCCGGCGGGAGCGCCGCCGGGCCGCGTGCGGGGCTAGGCCCCGGGCGCGTGCTTCGCCGCGACCACGGCGTCGAAAACGCGCCGCTTGGGCACCCCCGTGTCGGCGGCCACGGCGGCGATCGCCTCCTTGCGCCGCTCGCCCGCCTCCTCGCGCGCCCGCACCCTGCGCACCAGTTCGCCGTCGTCGAGGTCGGCCGGGTCCCGCTCGGGCGCGCCCTCGACGACCACGGTGATCTCGCCGCGCACGCCGTCGGCCGCCCACGCGGCGAGCTCCTCCAGGGGGCCGCGGCGGACCTCCTCGTACGTCTTGGTCAGCTCGCGGCAGACGGCGGCGCGGCGCCCGGGCCCGAAGGCCTCGGCCATCGCGGCGAGCGCGTCGGCGAGGCGGTGCGGGGCCTCGAAGTAGACGAGGGTGCGCCGCTCCTCGGCGGCCTCGCGCAGCCGGGCGAGGCGCTCGCCCGCCTTGCGGGGCAGGAACCCCTCGAAGCAGAAGCGGTCCACCGGCAGGCCGGAGAGCGCGAGCGCGGTGAGGACGGCGGAGGGGCCGGGCACGGCCGTGACCCGGACGCCCCGCTCGACGGCGGCGGCGACCAGGCGGTAGCCGGGGTCGGACACCGAGGGCATGCCCGCGTCGGTGACGAGCAGCACCCGCGCGCCCCCGTCGAGGGCGTCGGCCAGCTCGGGCGTGCGCGCCGACTCGTTGCCCTCGAAGTACGACACCACGCGCCCGCCCACGGTGGCGCCGAGCGCCTGCGCGAGCCGCCGCAGCCTGCGGGTGTCCTCGGCGGCGACGATGTCGGCGCGCCCCAGTTCGGCGGCGAGCCGGGGCGGGGCGTCCGCCGGGTCGCCGATGGGCGTGCCCGCGAGCACGAGGGTGCCGATACCGTCGGTGGAGCCGCCGGGCACGCCGCCGGAGGCCGAGTCTGCGCTTCCTGTCACGGTTCCATCCTCGCAGGGGCAGGGCGCGGGACGGACACAGTCTGGTTCCCTACGATGGCGCGGTGACCAGTACCGCGTCTTCCCCGGCAACCCGCGAGGGCCGGCCCGCCGAGGAGCAGCAGCCGTCGCCGTGGCACCGCAGGCTGCGGCGCTTCGGCTACACGGCACGGCCGGCAGCCGACGTCCGGGCGCGGCTCGTCCCGCCGTACGCCACGCCGGGTCCGCGCCTGTGGGCGGCGCTCGGGGTGCCGCCGCGGGCCGCGGAGCGGGTGACGCGCTGGTCTGCCTGGGGCGGTCCGCTGCTGGTCGCGCTGGTGGCCGGGGTGCTGCGGTTCTGGAACCTGGGCAGCCCGAAGGCGGTGATATTCGACGAGACGTACTACGCCAAGGACGCCTGGGCGCTGATCCACCGCGGCTACGAGCTGAGCTGGCCGGACAAGATCAACGACACGGTCATCCAGCAGGGGGACTCCGTCACGCTGCCCTCGGACGCGGCGTACGTCGTGCACCCGCCGGTGGGCAAGTACGTCATCGGCGTCGGCGAGTGGCTGTTCGGGTTCGACCCGTTCGGCTGGCGGTTCATGACGGCGGTGCTCGGCACCCTTTCGGTCCTGATGCTGTGCCGGATCGGGCGGCGGCTGTTCCGCTCGACGTTCCTCGGCTGCGTCGCGGGCGCGCTGCTGGCCGTGGACGGGCTGCACTTCGTGATGAGCCGCACCGCGCTGCTCGACCAGGTGCTGATGTTCTTCGTACTCGCCGCGTTCGGCTGCCTCCTGGTGGACCGGGACAGGGCGCGGGCCCGGCTGGCGGCGGCGCTGCCGCCGGACGCCGACGGGGTGGTGCGCCCGGACCCGGACGTCGCGGAGACGGTGCGCCTGGGGTGGCGGCCGTGGCGGTGGGCTGCCGGGCTCTGCCTCGGGCTCGCCTTCGGGACGAAGTGGAACGGGCTGTACATCATGGTGTTCTTCTGCCTGATGACGGTCCTGTGGGACGTGGGCGCGCGGCGCGTGGCCGGGGCGCGGCGCCCGTACGTCGCGGTGCTCAAGCGGGACGCGCTGCCCGCGTTCGCCGCGACGGTGCCGGTGGCGCTGGCCACGTACGTGCTGTCGTGGCTCGGCTGGATCCTGTCGCCGGACGACGGCACCGGCGGCTACTACCGCAACTGGGCGGCGACCGACGGCAGGGGCGGCGACTGGACGTGGCTGCCGGACTGGCTGCGCAGCCTGTGGCACTACGAGTACAAGGTGTACGACTTCCACGTCGGCCTGTCCTCGCCGCACACCTACCAGTCGAACCCGTGGAGCTGGATCGTCGACGGCCGCCCCGTCTCGTACTTCTACGAGTCGCCGCTGCCCGGCAGGGACGGCTGCCCGGCCGGCACCGAGGAGAAGTGCGCGCGCGAGGTCCTCGCCCTCGGCACGCCGCTGCTGTGGTGGGCGGCGGCGGCCGCGCTGCTGTACGTGCTGTGGCGGTGGTTCTTCCGCAGGGACTGGCGGGCCGGGGCGATCGTGTGCGGGGTCGCGGCCGGTTACCTGCCGTGGTTCATGTACCAGGAGCGGACCATCTTCTACTTCTACGCCGTGGTCTTCGTGCCGTTCCTGTGTCTGGCCGTGGCGATGCTCGTGGGGGCGCTGGCCGGGCCGCCGGGGTCGAGCGAGCGCCGCCGCGTGGTGGGCGCGGCCGGCGCGGGCGTCCTGGTGCTTCTGATCTTCTGGAATTTCATCTACTTCTGGCCGATCTATACGGGACAGGCCATTCCGATTGACCAATGGCGTTCCCGTATGTGGCTGGATACCTGGGTCTGAGGGGTGTGCGGCGTTCCTTCCCCATAAAGTGAGCGCATTCCTGGGGAGGGAGCGCTTGATGCGCATCGGAGTGAGAACTGTGATCGTCGGCGGCGTGTTCGCGGCGATGGTGGGGGGCGCGGGATACGGCACGTACAACGTCGTGAACGCGCTGAACGACGACGGCGGTCCGGGACCGGGCACGCCGGCCGTGAAGAAGGGGCCGCCCGGCGCGCGGGAGGTCCGCGACACCGCGCGCGAGTTCCTCACCGCGTGGGCGAAGGGCGACGCGGACACGGCGGCCGCGTACACCAACGACCAGGCGACCGCCGCGCAGGCCCTGACCGGTTTCCGCGAGGACGCGCACATCCGCGACGTACGGCTGACGCGGGGCACGGTCCGGGGCACGCGGGTGCCGTTCTCGGTCCGCGCCACCGTGGCGTACGAGGGCCGGTCCGAACGCCTGGCGTACTCCTCGGAGTTCGAGGTCGTCCGCGGCCGGAGCACGGGACGGCCGCTGGTCGACTGGCAGGCGTCCGTCGTGCACCCGCGGCTGCACGAGGGCGAGAGCCTGGAGACGGGCGAGGCGCCGGCCCCGCCCATCCGGGCCGTGGACCGGAACGGCCGGGTCCTGACGGCGAAGGAGTACCCGTCGCTCGCGCCGGTGCTGGCCCGGCTGCGGGCGTCGTACGGCCAGAAGGCGGGCGGCCGTCCGGGCGTGGAGCTGTACGTGCGGCGGTCCTCCGCCGAGGCCGGGGAGACGCTGCTGACGCTCGCCGAGGGCCGGGCGGGCACCCTGCGGACGACGCTGAGCGCGGCGGCGCAGCGGGCGGCCGAGGACGCGGTGGCCCGGCACCCCGAGTCGTCGGTGGTGGCGGTGAAGCCGAGCACCGGCGAGGTGCTCGCGGTCGCCAACCACCGCGAGGACGGCTTCAACGCGGCCTTCGAGGGCAAGCTGGCGCCCGGCTCGACCATGAAGATCGTGACGGCGGCGATGCTCATCGACAAGGGCGTCGCCAAGGCGGGCGGCCCGGCGCCGTGCCCGGCGACGGCGACCTGGCAGAGCCAGACGTTCCACAACATCAAGGGCCTGGCGCCGGACACGGGGGCCACGCTCGCGGACAGCTTCGCGCGCTCCTGCAACACGGCGTTCGTGAAGCTCGTCGACGAGGAGCCGCTCACCGACGCCTCGCTGGCCGAGACGGCGCGGGTCAACTTCGGCCTGGGGAGGGACGACTGGCGCACCGGCATCGCCTCGGCGGACGGCTCGGTGCCCGTGTCCGCCGGGCCCGACCGGGCGGCGAACGCCATCGGCCAGGGCCGGGTGCAGCTCAACCCGCTGAACCTGGCGTCGGTGACGGCCACGGCGATGACGGGCTCCTTCCGCCAGCCCGTGCTCGTGCCGCGGTCCCTGATCGAGGGTGACCTGGCGACCGCGCGCGGCCTGTCGCCGGGCACGGTCGCGCAGGTGCGCCGGATGATGCGGCGCACCGCCGTCACCGGTACGGGCGCGCGGGCCATGGCGGGCCTCGGCCCGGACGTCGGCGCGAAGACCGGTTCGGCGGAGGTCGACGGCCAGGCCCGGCCCAACAGCTGGTTCACGGGCTACCGCGGGGACGTCGCGGCGGCCGCGGTGGCGCAGGAGGGCGGGCACGGCGGGGACACGGCGGGCCCGATCGTGGCGGCGGTGCTGCGCTCCGTGCGCTGACGCGGCGGGGCCATCGAGTTGACAGAGCGTCAGTACGCGTGCCGACACGGGGTAGCCCGATCCGACGACACCGCGGTCCGTGCCCCGAGGAGGGGCCGCTAGGTTGGGCCATAGGTGAGACGAGGTGCGGCGGGGGCCGACGGGGAATCGCGGAGGGCTGGTTCGTGGGCAAGAGAAGGCGCGTCGCCGAGCGCAAGAAGGTACGTCCGGGCGTGCTCGGCGGCGCGGCGGTGGCGGTCGTGTGCGGTGTGGGCTTCGCCGCCTACGCCCTGGCCGGGGAGTCCGGCGACGGCGGCGCGGACCACAAGCCGGTGGCGTCGGGCCCGCCGACGGCCGCCGAGGTGCGCACCACGGCGCGGGAGTTCCTCGCGGCGTGGGCGGCGGACGACGTGGACCGGGCGGCCGCGCTGACCGACGACCGCGCGGCCGCGCGGGCGGCGCTGACGTCGTACCGCAAGGACGCCCACGTCACGAAGGTGCGGCTGACGCCCGGCAGGCCCCCGGCGCCGAAGAGTCCGAAGGTGCCGTTCAAGGCCGCCGCCACGGTCTCGTACGAGGGAACGGGCAAGGGCCGCGCCACGGTGCGCAAGTCCTACACGTACGACTCGGCGCTGACCGTCGTGCGCCGCAAGGCCGACGGCCGGACGCTCGTCGCCTGGCGCCCGTCCGTCGTCCACCCGGAGCTGCGGCCCGGCGACCGGCTCGTCACCGGCGAGGCGGGCGATCCGCCGATCAAGGCCCTGGACCGCGAGGGCAACGCGCTGACGCCCGCCCGGTACCCGTCGCTCGGCACCGTCATCGACGGGCTGCGCGCCAAGTACGGCAAGAAGGCGGGCGGCACCGGCGGCATCGAGCTGCGGGTGGCCCGCAAGGACGCCCGGGACGCGGCGCGCACGAAGTCCAAGAGCGACGACGCGAAGGTCACGCCCGACAAGACGCTCCTGACGCTGGCCCCCGGCACCCCGGGCACCCTGCGGACGACGATCAGCCCGAAGGTGCAGGCGGTCGCCGAGCGGCAGACGGCCAAGCGGAAGCGGGCCTCGGTGGTCGTGGTCAAGCCGAGCACCGGCGAGATCCTGGCCGTCGCCAACTCCGCCCCGGGCGGCTTCAACACGGCCCTGCAGGGCTCCCTCGCCCCGGGCTCCACCATGAAGGTCATCACCGCCTCGATGCTCCTGGAGAAGAAGCT
Organism: Streptomyces sp. CC224B; assembly: GCF_030010595.1. Lineage (NCBI taxonomy): Bacteria > Bacillati > Actinomycetota > Actinomycetes > Kitasatosporales > Streptomycetaceae > Streptomyces > Streptomyces sp. CC224B. The sequence continues at coordinate 8,206 of NZ_JASCXL010000139.1, forward strand.
GGCGGTCGTGGACAAGAAGCACCCCTGCCCCAAGTACGAGACGTACGGCGGCTGGAAGTTCCAGAACGACAACAAGTTCCAGATCAAGAACGGCACGTTCCGGACGAGTTTCGGACGCTCCTGCAACACCGCCTTCATCACCCAGGCGAAGAAGCTCGCGAACGACGACCTGACGAAGCAGGCCCGGGACGTCTTCGGCCTCGGCAACGACAACTGGTCGATCGGCGTGCCGTCCTTCGACGGCGCGGTGCCGGTGCAGTCGCACGCGCAGATGGCGGCGTCGCTCATCGGCCAGGGCGGGGTGCGGATGAACCCGCTGAACATGGCGTCGGTGGCGGCCACGGTGAAGTCCGGCACGTTCCGCCAGCCGTACCTGGTCTCCCCCGACCTGGACAAGCGCAAGCTCGCGACGGCCGCGCGCCGGATGTCCTCCGCGACGCTCTCCGACCTGCGGGAGCTGATGCGCCACACGGCGGTCGCGGGCACCGCGGCCAAGGCGATGTCGGGCCTCGGTCCCGACGCCGGAGCGAAGACCGGCTCCGCCGAGGTGGACCACCAGAAGAAGCCCAACGGCTGGTTCACGGCGTACCGCGGGGATGTCGCCGCGGCGGCCGTGGTCCAGGCTGGCGGCCACGGCGGCGAGGCGGCCGGCCCGGTGGTCCGGGCGGTGCTCCTCGCGGGGGGCTGAGCCCGCGCGGGGCGCCCCGGTCCCGCCCCTTTCCCGAAACCAGGGGCTGCCGCCCCTGGCACCCCGCTTTTCGGCGCTCCGCGCCTCGTCCTCAAACGCCGGACGGGCTGAGAAATTTCCAGTGCGGCCACAGCGGAGACGCTCAGCGCGGCCACGGCCGACGATCTCGGCCGCGCTCGGCGGAAAGATCCAGCCCGTCCGGCGATTGAGGACGAGGCGCGGAGCGCCGACGAAGCCGCGCTCGAATGGCCTACGCGGCGGTGGTGCGCAGGGCGCGGATCAAGGACTGGGCCCGGGCGTCCGCCGTCACCCCGCGGCTCATCGTGTTGGTCACGTAGCCGAAGGCGATCCCCGACTCCGGGTCGGCGAAGCCGAGGGCGCCGCCCCGGCCGGGGTGGCCGAAGGAGCCCGGGGAGAGCAGCGGCGCCGCGGGGCCGTGGAGCATGAAGCCGAGGCCGAAGCGGGTCGGGGTGACGAGGACCCGGTCGGGCCCGGCGGCGGCCTCGCCGCGCGCGAGCGCGACCGTCTCCGGGGTGAACAGGCGCGCCCCGCCGTCGACGTCCCCGATGAGGGCGGCGTAGAAACGGGCGAGCCCGTCCGCCGTGGCGATGCCGTTGGAGGCGGGCAGGACCGCGGCGCGGTAGGCGGGGTCGTTCTCGTCGGGCCGCGGGTCGATGACGGCGAAGGCGCGCCGGGTCAGGGACGCTGGGTCGGCGTAGGCCGCGGCGACCCGCGGCTTGGGCCTGACGCGCGGGCCCCCGGCCGCGGCGGGTGGGTCGAGGCGCCCGAGCCGCCCGACCCGCCCGGCCTCGGTGTCCGGCAGGCCGACCCACAGGTCGAGCCCGAGCGGCTTGGCGATCTCGGCGGCGATCCAGTCGCCGATGGAGCGGCCGGTGACGCGCCGGACGAGTTCCCCGGTGAGCCAGCCGTAGGTGTGCGCGTGGTAGCCGTGGTCCGTGCCCGGCTCCCAGGCGGGCGCCTGCGCGGCGACGACCGCGGCCGCGAGGTCGGACGCGTACGCCTCGCAGGGGGTCAGGGGCTGGTCGAGGACCGGCACACCGGCCCGGTGGGCGAGCACGTGCCGGACGAGCGCCCGCTCCTTGCCGCGCGCCGCGAACTCCGGCCAGTACGCCGCCACCGGCGCGTCCAGGTCGAGCCGTCCGCGCTGGTGCAGCAGGAGCAGCGCGGCGGCGGCCACGCCCTTGGTCGCCGAGCGGACGACCTGGGCGGTGCCGGGCTGCCAGGGGCCGGTCCCGTCGGCATCCTTGGTGCCGCCGCGCAGGTCGACGACGCGCCGCCCGTCGCGGTACACGACGACCGCAGCGCCCCGCTCGCCGAGCGCGGTGAAACCGCGCAGGAAGGCGTCCCGCACCGGCTCGAAACCCGGGGCCACCGTGCCGTGCACCCCGGCCCCCGCCCCCACCTCTACGTCAGCGTTCATAACCAGGCCAACAGCCGTACATCGCCGAAGATTCCACTACCTCGCCGCCCCCGCGGTCTTCGGATCGAAGCCGAAGGGCAGCTCCAGGCGGTGGCTCCGCAGCAGCTCCGCGTCGGCGAGGAGGCCGCCGGTGGCGCCGTCGGCCGCGATCACGCCCTCGCTGAGGATCACCGCCCGCGGGCACAGTTCGAGCGCGTACGGCAGGTCGTGGGTGACCATGAGGACGGTGACGTCCAACGCGCGCAGGACGTCGGCGAGTTCGCGGCGCGCGGCCGGGTCGAGGTTCGAGGACGGCTCGTCCAGGACGAGGATCTCCGGCTCCGTCGCGAGGACCGTGGCCACCGCGACGCGGCGCCGCTGCCCGAAGGAGAGGTGGTGCGGCGGGCGGTCCGCGTACCGCTACATGCCGACCCGGGCGAGCGCCTCACGGACGCGCGCGTCGAGCGCGGGGCCGCGCAGTCCGGCCGCCGCCGGGCCGAAGGCGACGTCCTCGCGGACCGTGGGCATGAACAACTGGTCGTCCGGGTCCTGGAAGACGATGCCGACCTTGCGGCGGACCTCGGCCATGTGCCGCGGGCCCACGGGCAGTCCGGCCACGGTGACGGTCCCCGCGCCCGGGGTGAGGATGCCGTTCAGGTGCAGCACGAGCGTCGTCTTGCCCGCGCCGTTCGGCCCGAGGAGGGCGACCCGCTCACCGCGCCCGATCCGCAGGTCGACGCCGAACAGGGCCTGGTGGCCGTCGGGGTAGGCGTACGCGAGGCCCTCGACCTCCAGGGAGGCGGGCACGCCGGGGGCAGCGGTCACAGGGTCCATCCCAACAGGCAGACGGAGAGGGCGGTCAGGGGGAGCGCCAGCGCGCACGTCCACTGGGCGCGGGTCGCCGTCACCTCGTCGAGGACGGGCAGGGAGCCCGTGTACCCCCGGCTCACCATGGCCAGGTGGACCCGTTCGCCGCGCTCGTACGAGCGGATGAAGAGCGCCCCGGCGGACTTGGCGAGGACGCCCCAGTGGCGGACGCCGCGCGCCTCGAAGCCGCGGGAGGCGCGGGCGATCCGCATGCGGCGCATCTCGTCGGTGACGACGTCGCCGTAGCGGACCATGAAGGAGGCGATCTGGACGAGGAGCGGCGGGAGCCCGAGCCGCTGGAGGCCGAGGAGCAGGGCGCGCAGCTCCGTGGTGGCGGCCAGCAGGACGGAGGCGGCCACGCCCAGGGTGCCCTTGGCGAGGATGTTCCACGCGCCCCACAGGCCGCTCTCGCTCAGCGACAGGCCGAGGACGTGCGCGCGCTCGCCCTCGGCGACGAAGGGGAGCAGCAGCGCGAACCCCACGAAGGGCGCCTCGACCAGCAGGCGCCGCAGCAGGAAGGCGGCCGGTACGCGGGCCGCGTACGCCACCGCGGCGAGCAGCAGGGCGTACGCGGCGAACGCCCACACCGCCTCGCGCGGGGTGGAGACCACCACGACGACGAAGCAGAGGACGGCGGCGAGCTTCGCGTGCGGCGGCAGGGCGTGCACCGGCGAGCGGCCGTGCCGGTACAGGCGGTGGACGTGCCCCGCGCCCACGTCAGACGCTCTCGGCGCGCTCGGACGCCGGGGCGCGGCCGGGCGGGGTTGGATCGGATGCGGTGCTTCCGGATGCGGTGGTTCCGGATGGGGCGGTTCCGGATGGGTCGACGCTGGTCGGGGCCGGATCGGACGGGGTCGTACGGGACGAGGCCGGACCGGGCGGAGGCGGGTCGGGCGCAGCCGGGACGGGCGCAGCCGGGTCGGGCGGGACATGACCGGACGGAGCCGGAGCGGACGGGCCGGGAGCGGACGGGACCGGAGCGGACGGGCCCCGATCGGGCGTGGCCGTAGCCGCGGCGGTGGTAGCCGCGGCGGTGGCGGCCGTAGCGGTGGCCGTGGCGGTAGGGCCGGTCGCGGGGGTCCGGCGCCTGCGGGCCGTCCAGAAGACCGCGGTGCCCGCGACGACGGTCACGCCGACGCCGATGACGCCCGCGAGGCCGCCCGAGAGCCGGGCGTCGGCGACGTCCTCGACGCCGTAGTCCGCAAGGGGCGAGCCCTTCGCGTCGTGCTCGCGCTCCTTCTTGTCGAAGCCCTGGTCGGCGGCGACCTTCTCCAGGCCGTCGGGTTCCGTGGAGGCGTAGTACGACACGAATCCGGCGAGGACGAGGCTGACGGCCAGGCCCGCGCCCCACAGCGTCCGGCGCGGGCGCGCGGGGGCCGGGGCGGCGGCGGGGACGGTGACGAGTTCGCCGCGCACCCGCAGCGCGACGGGCGCGGTCAGGCCGCGGGCGCCGCGCACGAGGTCGGGCCGCACGGCGAGCACCGCGCCGACCGTGAGCGCGGTGATCGCGGCCTCGCCGATGCCGATGAGGACGTGGACGCCGATCATGGCCGTGGCGACCTTGCCGAAAGCCACGTCCGTGGTGCCGCCGACGGCGTACAGGAGCGTGAAGGCGGCGGCCGCGGCCGGGACGGAGACGAGGGCGGCGGTGAACGCGGCCGCGGTGGCCGGGCGGCGGCCCCGGGGCAGGACCTTCACCAGGCCCCGGAAGAGCGGGTGGGCGACGGCCGTGGTGACCACCGCCATGACCGTGATGTTCACGCCGAGGGCGGTCAGGCCGCCGTCGGCGAACAGGACGCCCTGCAGGAGCAGGACGACGGACAGGCACAGGACCCCGGTGAAGGGGCCCACGAGTATCGCCGCGAGGGCACCGCCGAGGAGGTGGCCGCTGGTCCCGGCGGCGACGGGGAAGTTCAGCATCTGCACGGCGAAGACGAAGGCCGCGACGAGGCCCGCGAGCGGCGCCGTGCGCTCGTCCAGTTCCCGGCGGGCGGCGCGCAGGCTGACGGCGACGGCCGCGGCAGCGAGGGCACCGGCGGCGGCGGAGACGGGAGCGTTGATGAATCCATCGGGGACATGCATACGGGCGCTCCTGGAAAGACGCATGTCGTGAGCGTGGGGAGGCACTCACGCGCTGAGCGGAACGCTCCGAGCGGGACGCTCGTGAACCTTTCAATGATGTGCGCTGTTGCGAAAAGGTCGCAAGAGCGTACAAGTATCGATACGCGCCCCCGAACACGCCCTGAACGGACCCCCACTTCCCTCCCTCCGCCCCCCACTCCATCCGAAAATACCTACATATGGGACATTAGGGAGAGGGTGCCGCATGCGCGCGGGCCGGGACGACGAGGAGGACACACCCATGTCAGCGGTCGAGCAGGTCACCCGGGCCCACATCGTCACCGACTCCCCCGACGACCACGTCGTCGTCCCCGTCGCCCTGCGCTACGACCCCGAGGCCGATCCGCGCTCGGTGCGGATCGGCCTGCCCGGCACGCCGGGCACGAGCGGTTCCGGGGCGGGCGACTGGGTGCTCGCCCGCGACGTCCTCGAGCGGGGCCTGCGCGCGCCCGCGACCAGCGGCGACGTCCGGATCTGGCCGTGCGGGCGGGTACAGGCGGTGGTGGAGTTCCACACCGCGAAAGGCGTGGCGGTCGTGCAGTTCGACTCGGCCGCGCTGGTGCGCTTCCTGCGTCGTACGTACACGGCCGCCACGCCGGTCAGCCGCTGAGGGCGCGGGCCGCGGAGCCCGGTCCCCGGGGAGGGGCCCGGTCCTCCGGGGAGGGGCCCGGTCGTCCGGGGAGGGGTCAGACGCCTGTCGGTACCCGCCGCTTGCCGTCGGTGCCGGACGCCGTGCCCGCCATGTCCTTCAGGCCCTCGCCCTCGACGTCCACGTTCGGCAGCGCCCGGTCCAGCCAGCGCGGCAGGCTCCAGGCCCGGCGGCCGAGCAGGGCGAGCACCGCGGGGACGATCGCCATCCGGACGACGAAGGCGTCGAAGAAGACCGCGATCGCCAGGCCGAAGCCGATCATCTTGACCATCTGCTCGCTGGAGCCGATGAAGCCCGCGAACACGGCGATCATGATGACCGCGGCCGCCGTGACGACCCGCGCGCCGTGCCGGAAGCCGGTGACGATCGCCTCGTGCGGGCTCTCGCCGTGGACGTACGCCTCGCGCATGCGGGTCACGAGGAACACCTCGTAGTCCATCGCGAGGCCGAAGACCACGCCCACCATGAAGATCGGCATCATGCTCATGATCGGGCCGGTCTGCTCGACGCCGAACAGCGAGCCCAGCCAGCCCCACTGGAAGACCGCGACCACCGCGCCGAGCGCCGCGAGCACCGACAGCAGGAAGCCGAGCGCGGCCTTGAGCGGGACCAGGACCGAGCGGAAGACGACGATCAGGAGCAGGAAGGCCAGGCCCACGACCAGGGCGAGGTAGGGCAGCAGCGCGTCGTTGAGCTTCTGCGAGACGTCGATGTTCATCGCCGTGGAGCCGGTGACCATGACGTCGGCACCGCTGTCGGCCCTGATCGCGCCGGCCTCGTCGCGGATGGCGTGGACGAGGTCCTCGGTCGCGGTGCTGCTCGGCTTGGACGACGGTACGACGCTGATGATCGCGGTGTCGCCCGCCTTGTTCGGCTGCGGCGGGGCCACGGCGAGCACGTCGTCCAGGCCGCTGATCCTCTTCCGCACGTCGGCCGCCGCGGCCTTGCCGTCATCGGCGCCCTTGAGGTCGGTGACCACCATCAGCGGGCCGTTGTAGCCGGGGCCGAAGCCGTCCGCGATGAGGTCGTAGGCCTTGCGCTGGGTGGTGGAGGCGGGCTGCGCGCCGTCGTCGGGCAGGCCCAGTTCGAGCTGGGCGACCGGGACGGCGGCGGCGCCGAGGCCGAGGACGCCGAGCAGCAGGACGGCGACCGGGCGGCGGACCACGAAGCGGGCCCAGCGGGTGCCGAGGTTCGCCTTGGCGGGGGCGGCCTGCGACGACGTGGCCCGGGCGGGGACGGCCGTGGGCGCGGCCTGGGCGGACGCGGTCCCGGCGGACGCGGCCTGGGCCGACGCGGCCTGGGCGGGCGCGGGCGCGGCCTTCTCGCGGCCGCCGCCGAACAGCCTGCCCTTCTCGCCCGTGGGCTTGACCTTGCGGCCCGCGTACCCGAGCAGCGCCGGGATCATGGTGAGCGCGATCAGGACCGCGACGGCGACCGTGCCGGCCGCCGCGAAGCCCATCTTGGTGAGCATCGGGATGTTGACGACCGCGAGGCCGACGAGCGCGATGACGACCGTCAGGCCGGCGAAGACGACGGCGGAGCCCGCCGTACCGACGGCCCGGCCCGCCGCGTCCTCGCGGTCGCGGCCCTCGGCCAGCTCGGCGCGGTAGCGCGAGACGATGAACAGGGCGTAGTCGATGCCGACCGCGAGGCCGATCATCATGGCCAGCGTGGAGGTGGTCGTCCCCAGGTCGAGGGCGTCGGCCAGCGCGGTGATCGACGAGACGCCGATGCCGACGCCGACCAGCGCGGTCAGCAGCGGCAGCCCGGCCGCCACCAGCGAGCCGAAGGTGATCACGAGGACGACGGCGGCCACCGCGATGCCGATGATCTCCGTGGCGCCGGTGTGCGGCATGGCCTGGAGCGCGTCACCGCCGACCTCGACGGTCATGCCGCCGGTGCGGGCGTCGTCCGTGGTCTTCTCCAGGGCGTCCCGGCTGTCGTCGGTCAGCTCCATGGACGTGACCTTGTACGTCACCGAGGCGTAGGCCGTGGTGCCGTCCTTGGAGACGGTCCTGCTCGCGAACGGGTCGGCGGCGCGCGCCACCTGGTCCGAGCCGGAGCCGAGCGCGGCGACGGTCCTGCTGATCGCGGCCTTGTTCTCCGGGTCCGTGACCTTCTCGCCGTCCGGCGCCTTGAACACCACCCGGGCGCTCGCCCCGTCGGCGCTGGCCTCCGGGGCCCGCTTCTCCAGGAGGTCGAAGGCGCGCTGCGCCTCCGTGCCCGGTATGGAGAAGGAGCTGGACGCCGCGGTGGGCGCGGAGGCGGCGCCGACCCCGGCGAGGGTCAGCAGCGCCACCCAGATCAGGGCGACGAAGTGCCGCCGCCGGAAGGACAGTCGTCCTAGTTTGTAGAGGAACGTGGCCACGTGGGGGTACTCCCGGTCAGGTCGTGGGGTGGCTACAGGGCAGGGGGGATCGGCCCGACGACGTGAGCGGCTCGCGTCAGGTGGAACGGGTGGAGCGTGGGGTCGGGCTGCGGGTGCGCCCGCGGGATGGCGTGAGGGGTGCCGCCGGAGCTCAGACGCCCAGGGCGGGGAGGATCACGGCGTCGATGTACTGGGTGAGGAACGCCTGGTCGACCGCGCGCTCCTCGATGAGCTCCCGGGCGGCGAACCCGCCGACCATCATGTGCACCACGTACTCCAGGGCCGGGTTGTCGGCGGCGACCTCGCCGCGCTCGACCGCGCGGCGCAGCAGCGCGTTCAGGCCGGTGATCTCCGGCTCGATGAGCAACTGGCGCAGGGCCTGGTGGAGTTCGGGGTTCTCGTGGATGGCGTGGAACAGGCCCCGCATCAGCGCGTGGTCCTGCTCCATCTTGCAGTCGTCCTGCAGGGCCACCATCTCCATGAGGTCGCCGCGCAGCGAGCCGGTGTCGATGTCGGCCAGGGACACCGGCTTGTTGTGCCGCAGCGCCCGCGCCACCAGCTCGGGCTTGCCGCCCCACTGGCGGTAGAGCGTGGCCTTGCTGGAACGGGTGCGGGCCGCGACGGCGTCCATGGTGAGGCTCTCGTACCCCACCTCCCGGAGCAGGTCGAGCACGGCCTCGTAGAGCTCGGCCTCACGCTCGGGCGAGATCCGGCTGCGCCGCGGGGGCGTTGCCACGTCGGCCATGACGACTCCTCTCCGGTTTTCGGGTGGTGCTCACTCTACGGGGACCGGCTAGCGAAACGAAACGGTTTCGTACGTGCGCTCGCTCACACCAACGAAACGCTTCCGTACACCTTCCGTACACCTGCGGTCCCGCCCGCAGCTCCTACCCCGGCTTCCTCGCAGCTCACCCGCCACGGCCACCTGCCGCCCCGGCGCACCCGATCATGGGGCTTCTAGGATCTGCGCCATGGCGACACGACTTGTGCAGATCAACATGAAGGCCCGCGACGACTCCGCGCTCGGGCGGTTCTGGGCGGAGGCGCTCGGATGGGGTGTCGACAGCGAGGGACCCGGTGTCACCAACCTCGAACCCGTGGGCTTCGCCTACCCCGACCCCGCGGCCGTCTGCGTCGACCTCGTCGCCCGCCCGGAGCCCAAGACGGTGAAGAACCGGGTGCACCTCGACCTGGCCACCACCTCGGCCGCCCATCAGGCGGAGCTGGTCGCGCGGTTGCGGGAGCTCGGGGCGACGCCCGCCGACGTGGGCCAGGGCGACGTCCCCTGGACGGTCATGGCCGACCCGGAGGGCAACGAGTTCTGCGTCCTGGAGCCCCGCCCGGTCTACGAGGACACCGGACCGGTCGCCGCGGTGGTGGTCGACTGCGCCGACCCGCGCGGGATGGCCGAGTTCTGGGGCCGGGCGACGGACTGGACGGTGCACGAGGTCACCGACGAGCGGGCGACCATGCGCTCCGCCGCGGGCGTCGGCCCCTACCTGGAGTTCGTCCGCACCCCCGACACCAAGAGCGGGTGGAACCGCGTCCACCTCGACGTCGCCCCCTACACCGGTGGCGACCTGGAGGCGGAGGAAGCCCGACTGCGCGCCCTGGGCGCCACCGCCCCCGACCTCGACCGGTCCGCGATCCACTGGAAGGTCCTGGCCGACCCGGAAGGCAACGAGTTCTGCGTCCTCACGCCTCGCTGAGGGGGGGGTGAGCGAGGGGGCCGGGCCCCCCGGCCCCCGGTCCCGGTCCCGGTCCCGGGTGCCCCCGCCCGGAAAAGTTGCTGGGAGACCGCCCCCGGCAAACCATGGTGTAGGTGACCCAGGCGTACCTCCGCTTCCCCCACCTCAGTGGCGACCGGCTGTGCTTCGTCGCCGAGGACGACCTCTGGGTGGCCCCCCTCGCCCCGGGCCCGGGGGACCGCGCCTGGCGGGTGACGGCCGACCGCACGAAGCTCGGCCACCCCCGGTTCTCCCCCGACGGCCGGCACATCGCGTACACGAGCTGGCGCAGCCTGGACCCGGAGATCCACCTCGCCCCGGTGGCCGGCGGGCCCGCGCGCCGCCTGACCTACTGGGGCTCCGCGGACACCCGGGTCTGCGGCTGGACGCCCGACGGCCACATCCTGGCCGTCTCCTCGCACGGCCAGCCCTTCTCGCACTTCTGCTGGGCCTACAGCGTGCCCACCGACGGCTCCCCCGGCGGCCAGCTGCCCTGGGGCCCGGTGCACGACATCGCGGTCGCCGACCTCGACGGCGAGCGCAGGACGCTGCTGCTCACCGGGAAGCCGCCGCACGAGCCCGCCGCCTGGAAGCGCTACCGGGGCGGCGCCACCGGACGCCTGTGGCTCCAGTGCGAGCGGCTCCTCGACGACCTCGGCGGCCACCTGGACACGCCGATGTTCGTGTCCGGCCGCATCGCGTTCCTCTCCGACCACGAGGGCGTCGGCAACCTGTACTCGTGCCGGCCCGACGGCACGGACCTGCGCCGCCACACCGACCACGACGCCTTCTACGCCCGGCACGCGGCCGGTGACGGCAGCCGCGTCGTCTACCAGTGCGCGGGCGAGATCTGGCTCGTCGACGACCTGGGCCGGGACGCCGTGCCGCGCCGCGTACCGGTGGCGCTCGGCGGCCCGCGCGCGGGACGGCGTACGTACCAGGTGCCCGCGGCCCACCACGTCGACGGCCTGTCCGTGGACACGACGGGGCGCGCGAGCGCGGTCGTGGTCCGCGGCAGCCTGTACTGGCTGACCCACCGCGACGGCCCCGCCCGCACCATCGCCGACACCCCGGGCGTCCGCGTGCGGCTGCCCGAGATGCTCGGCACCGGCGGCCAGGTCGCGTACGTCACCGACGCCGAGGGCGAGGACGCCGTCGAGATCGCCCACCTCCCCCGGGCCAGCGGCGACCGCCCGCCGCGCAGGCTCGCCGCCGGAAAGCTGGGCCGGGTCCTGGAGCTGGTGTCGGACCCGGACGGCGAGCGGCTGGCGATCGCCTCGCACGACGGCCGGCTGCTCCTCGTCGACGTGACCGAGGACCCCGCCGAGGACACGGAGGCCGCGGACAGCACGCGGTCCACGGAGGGCACGGGGTCCGGCGGCGAGGTCACCGAGCTCATCCGGTCGCTCAACGGCCCCGTGCGCGACCTGGCGTTCTCGCCGGACGGCGCCTGGCTCACCTGGTCGCACCCGGGCGTCGGCCGCTCCCTGCGGCAGATCAAGCTGGCCCGCATCGAGGGCCCCGGGGCGCGGACCGTCATCGACGTCACCGACGGCCGCTTCGAGGACGAGAACCCGGTGTTCACGCGCGACGGCCGCTACCTCGCGTTCCTGTCCTGGCGGGGCTTCGACCCGGTCTACGACGTGCACACCGGCGACCTGTCCTTCCCGCTGGGCAGCCGCCCCTACCTCGTACCGCTGTCCTCCGCGACGCCCTCGCCCTTCGCGCTCCTGCCCGACGGGCGGCCCGTGGCGGGCGGGCTCGACCCCGACGCGGCGGACGAGGCCGAGGCCGGGGACGGGCAGGTGACGGTGGAGGCGGAGGGGCTGGCGAGCCGGGTGACGCCGTTCCCCGTGGCGGCGTCGAAGTACTCGGCGCTGTACCCCGTCAGCGGCGGCGGCCTGGTCTGGCTGCGCTGGCCCATCTCGGGCGCCCTCGGCGAGACCTTCGCCAACCCGGCCGACACCTCGGGCCGCCCCACCCTGGAGTACTTCAACATCGCCACGGCCAAGAAGTCCGAACTCGTCGACCACCTCGACTGGTTCGCGGTCAGCGGCGACGGCACCCGGCTCGTCGTCGTCGACGAGAACGAGCTGCGGGCCGTGCCGTCCACCGAGTCCGGCGACGGCGACACCACCGTCTGGATCGACCTGCGCCGCATCCTGCACGAGGTCGACCCGGCCGCCGAGTGGCGCCAGTCCTTCGAGGAGGCGGGCCGGCTGATCCGCGCCTACTTCTGGGACCCGGGGATGTCGGGCATCGACTGGGACGCGGTCCTCGCCCAGTACCGGCCGCTGGTGGAGCGCGTCGCCTCCCCCGACGAGTTCGCCGACCTGCTGCGGGAGGTCCTCGGCGAGCTCGGCACCTCGCACGCGTACGTCACCGCCGCCCGCCGCAACGAGGGGCCCGCCCACTACCAGCGGGCCATCGGGCTGCTCGGCGCCAACCTCGTCCGCCGGGACGACGGCTGGACGGTGAAGCGCATCCTGCCCGGCGAGTCCTCCGACTCCAAGGCCCGTTCCCCGCTCGCCGGTTCGGGCATCCGCGAGGGCGCCGTCCTCACCCACGTGGACGGCCGGCCCGTGGACCCGGTCACGGGCCCGTACCCGCTGCTCGGCGCGGCGGGCGGCACCACGGTGGAGCTGACCTTCCGGCCCGCGGAGGGCGAGGGCCGCTCCCGGCGGGTCGCCGTCGTCCCGCTGATCGACGAGCGTCCGCTGCGCTACCAGGACTGGGTGGCCAAACGCCGTGCCGTCGTACGGGAGTTGAGCGGCGGCGCGTGCGGGTACCTGCACATCCCCGACATGGGCGGGTCGGGGTGGGCGCAGTTCAACCGCGACCTGCGCCTGGAGGTGTCCCGGCCCGCGCTGATCGTCGACGTACGCGGCAACGCGGGCGGGCACATCAGCGAGCTGGTCGTGGAGAAGCTGACGCGGAAGATCCTGGGGTGGGACCTGACGCGGGACGCGCAGCCCGTGTCGTACGCGTCCAGCGCCCCGCGGGGCCCCGTCGTCGCCCTCGCGGACGAGGCCACCTCCTCCGACGGCGACATGATCACGGCGGCGTTCCAACTCCTCGGCCTCGGGCCCGTGGTGGGGCAGCGGACCTGGGGCGGGGTGGTGGGCATGACCGGGCGGCACACGCTCGGGGACGGCACGGTGATCACCGTGCCGATGAACGCGGGCTGGTTCGACGCGTACGGGTGGTCCGTGGAGAACCACGGCGTCGAGCCGGACATCGCGGTGCTGCGGACGCCGCTGGACTGGGCGGAGGGGCGGCACGTGCAGCTCGCCGACGCCGTCGCGGTGGCCCTGGAGCTGTTGGCCTCGCGGCCGGCGGCCTCTCCTCCGGGGTACGAGGGGGTGCCGGACCGGAGTCGGCCGGTGCTGCCTCGGCGGCCTTGAGCGGGGCCTTTCCCGCCCGCCCACCCGTGCCGCCCCGGCCTTGACCGCCCGGCCCGGACGCGGAGCGCTCTCCCGCCGTCGTTCCGTTCTCTCCCGCCCGCCCACCCGTGCCGCCCCGGCCTTGTCCGCCCGGCCCCGGCGCGGAGCGCTTTCCCGCCGTCGTTGGTGTCAAGCCCCCCGTGCCGATTCGTCGGCCGAGCCGCCCGCGCCCAGGAGGCCCAGGGACACCTCCGACAGCCGGGGTTCGAAGCGGCGCATCTCGCGCTGGCCCACCCCGGCGATGATTCCGGGCAGGTACGGCCGCAGGCCCTGGAGGCCCCGCAGCCACCACTGCCCGTACACGTGCGCCGAGCGGCGCTCGATCCCCGCCACGAGGCGGTCCACCGCCGGGCCCAGGGGGTACGTCTTGTTCGACGGCCACGGCAGCCGCTGCCGCAGCTCGCGCATCACCTCGTCCTGGTCGGCACCCCGCACCATGTCGGTGTCCGTCCAGGAGAGGTAGCCGACGCCCACCTTGACGCCCTTGTAGCCGACCTCGGCCCGCAGCGCGTGCGCGTACGCCTCCACGCCCGACTTGGACGCGCAGTACGCGGTCATCATCGGCGCGGGCGTGATCGCGGCGAGGGAGGCGATCTGGAGGAGGTAGCCCCGGCTCTCGGTGAGGACGGGCAGGAAGGCCCGTGCCGTCACCGCGCTGCCGATGAGGTTGACCTCGATGACCCGCCGCCAGGCCACGGGGTCCGAGCTCATGAAGGGCCCGCCGCTGGCCACGCCCGCGTTGGCGACCACGATGTCGGCCTTGCCGAAGCGTTCCTTCACCTCCCCGGCCACGCGGGTCATCGCCTCGTGGTCGGTGACGTCCGCGTACCAGGAGTCGCTGTCGGTGTGCAGCCGCGCGCCGACCGCCTTCAGCTCGTCCGGCTCCAGGCCCACGAGCGCCACCCGGGCGCCGCGCGCCGACAGCTTGCGGGCGAGGAGCTCCCCGACGCCGCGTGCCGCCCCGGTGACCACCGCGACCTGTCCGTCCAGGCTCACCCTGCCCATGCCGATCACACGCCTTCCCTGTGCCGTGGCCGCTCGGCCACGCGTCCGCCGTAGGTGGCGACGAGGTCCCTTATGGCCCGCGTCACCGCTTCCGGTGCCTCCACCGGTGTCATGTGTCCGACCCCCGCCAGCTCGGTGAGCCCCGCGCACCGCGGCAGCGCCCGGGCAAGGCGTCGCGCGTGCACGACGGGCGTCAGCCGGTCCACGGCCCCGGCGAGCACCGCCGTGGGCGCAGTCATGGCGGCTATGTCGGCGTCGAGTTGGAGTGCGTCCAGGACGCGGGCCCAGCGGTAGCGGGGCACGCGCGGGCAGGCGTGCACGATCCGCGCGCACACGTCGACGCGGTCGGGCGCCGAACCGGGGCCCATCGTCGCGTACTTGAGCAGGCGGCGGGCGAACGGCGTGACCGGGCCCATGGGCCCCCGGGCGCCCAGCACCCGGCGGGTCAGCCGGGTGCGCACCGCGCCCGCCCGCAGCGGCACCAGCGTCGACTCGGCGACCAGGTGCGAGCTGCCCGTGCTGCACAGCAGGGCCGCCGCCGCGCGCTCCCGCACCCCGGGCCGCCCGGCGGCGGCCATCAGCGTCATGCCGCCCATGGAGTGGCCGACGAGCACCGCCTTCTCGCCGGGCGCGAGCGTCGTCGCCAGCACGGCCTCCAGGTCGTCGGCGAGCGCCCGCGTGCTGTATCCGGCGGCCTCCACCGGCACCTGGCTGCGCCCGTGCCCGCGCTGGTCGTACGCGACGACGCGGTACGTCGCCGACAGGGCCCGCACCTGCGCCGCCCAGAACGCGGTCGAGCAGGTCCAGCCGTGGATCAGGACGACGGCGGGCGCGCCGTCCGGGCCGTGCGTCTCGACGTGCAGGCGCGTGCCGTCGGCGGAGACCGCGGTCAGCTCGCGCGCGGCGGCGGGCGGCGCGAACGGCCCGTCCGCGGCCCGGCGGGCGCGGGGGGGGGGGGGGCCCCCGGCCGGGGGGGGGGGGCCACAGCCGCGGGGGGCCCCCGGACGGGGCCGCCCGGCGGCGGGGGGCGCGGGGGGGGGGGGCCGCCCCCGGCCGGCGGGTGGGGG
>NZ_JASCXL010000140.1:0-23354 GCF_030010595.1 Streptomyces sp. CC224B
GTGGGCCGCTCCATCGCCCGCAACAACCTCCTCAAGTGCGCCATCCACGGCGAGGACCCCAACTGGGGCCGGGTGCTCTCCGCCATCGGCACCACCTCCGCCGCCTTCGAGCCCGACCGCCTGAACGTCGCCATCAACGGCGTCTGGGTCTGCAAGAACGGCTCCGTGGGCGAGGACCGCGACCTCGTCGACATGCGCTACCGCGAGGTGCGGATCACCGCTGACCTGGCCGCGGGCGCCGAGTCCGCCGTCATCTGGGCGAACGACCTGACCGCCGACTACGTCCACGAGAACAGCGCCTACTCGTCCTAGAGCCGCGGGGCCCCGGCCCCGCGCCCGCTCGCCTTGGACCCAAGGACCCTGAACAGCCCATGAGCACCCGCAAGCACACCGCTCTGCCCAAGGCACAGATCCTCATCGAGGCCCTGCCCTGGCTCACCCGGCACCGTGGCAAGACCGTCGTCATCAAGTTCGGCGGCAACGCCATGGTGGACGACGAGCTGAAGGCGGCCTTCGCCCAGGACGTCGTCTTCCTGCACCACGCGGGCCTCAAGCCCGTCGTGGTGCACGGCGGCGGCCCCCAGATCAGTGCCCAGCTCGACCGGCAGGGACTGGTCAGCGAGTTCAAGGCGGGGCTGCGCGTCACCACGCCCGAGGCCATGGACGTGGTCCGCATGGTCCTCGCCGGACAGGTCCAGCGCGAGCTGGTCGGGCTGCTCAACGAGCACGGCCCGCTCGCCGTCGGCCTGACCGGCGAGGACGCGCACACCATCACCGCCACCCGGCACCGCCCGCTCATCGACGGCGAGCCCGTCGACATCGGCCGGGTCGGCGAGGTCACCGCGATCGACACCGGCGCCGTCGAGGCCCTGCTGGCCGACGGCCGCATCCCGGTGGTCTCCTCCATCGCCCGCTCCCAGGACGAAGGTGACAAGGGGCATGTCTACAACGTCAATGCTGATACGGCGGCTGCGGCACTCGCTGCGGCGCTTGGTGCCGAGACGCTGATGGTGCTCACCGACGTCGAGGGCCTCTACGAGGACTGGCCCCGCAGCGACGAGGTCATCAGCCGCCTCACCGCCGCCCAACTGGAGAAACTGCTGCCCGAGCTGTCCAGCGGCATGGTCCCGAAGATGCGGGGCTGTCTGCACGCGGTCCGCAACGGCGTCCACACCGCCCGCGTCATCGACGGCCGGGTCCAGCACGCGATCCTGCTCGAGATTTTCACGGATGAAGGAGTCGGCACGATGGTCGTGCCCGACGGACCGACCCAGGGAGCCCCGGCATGACGCCCGCCACCCCGCCCACCGCCAAGGACCCGTCCAACGCGTCGCTGACCGCGCGCTGGCAGGCCGCGCTCATGGACAACTACGGCACGCCGCGCCTGCCCCTGGTGCGCGGCGAGGGCAGCACGGTCTGGGACGCCGACGGCACCGCCTACGTCGACTTCGTCGGCGGCATCGCGGTGACCGCGCTCGGCCACGGACACCCCGCCGTCGTCGAGGCCGTCTCCCGGCAGATCGCGTCGCTCGCCCACGTCTCCAACCTCTTCGTCGCCGAGCCGCCCGTCGCCCTCGCCGAGCGGCTGCTCCAGCACTTCGGCCGCCAGGGCCGCGTCTTCTTCTGCAACTCGGGCGCCGAGGCCAACGAGGGCGCCTTCAAGATCGGCCGGCTCACCGGGCGCCCGCACATGGTCGCCACACAGGGCGGCTTCCACGGCCGCACCATGGGCGCCCTCGCCCTGACCGGCCAGCCCGGCAAGCAGGAGCCGTTCCTGCCGCTGCCCGGGGACGTGACGCACGTACCGTACGGCGACGCGGACGCGCTGCGCGCGGCGGTCACCGAGGACACCGCCTTCGTGATCGTCGAGCCCGTCCAGGGCGAGAACGGCGTCGTCGTCCCGCCCGCGGGATACCTGAAGGCGGCCCGCGAGATCACCCGGGCCACGGGCACCCTGCTCGTCCTGGACGAGGTGCAGACCGGAATCGGCCGTACCGGCCACTGGTTCGCCCACCTCGCCGAGGAGGACGTCCTGCCGGACGTCGTCACGCTCGCCAAGGGCCTGGGCGGCGGCCTGCCGCTCGGCGCGACCGTCGCCTTCGGCCCGGCCGCCGACCTGCTCAAGCCCGGACACCACGGCACCACCTTCGGCGGCAACCCCGTCGCCTGCGCCGCCGGGCTCGCCGTGCTCGACACGATCGCGGCCGAGGGGCTGCTCGCGAACACCAAGCGGGCGGGCGAGCGGCTCCGGGACGGAATCGAGTCAGCCGGGCACCGGTTGGTCGACCATGTCAGGGGCGCGGGCCTGCTGCTGGGTATGGTGCTCACCGAGCCGCTGGCCGCGCACGTGCAGCGGGCGGCTCAGGACGCCGGCTTCCTGGTCAACGCGCCCGCCCCGGATGTCGTACGGCTCATGCCCCCGCTGAACGTGCGCGACGCCGAGGTGGACGCGTTCCTCCAGGCGCTGCCCGGCGTCCTGGACCAGGCCGCGGCCGCGGCGAACGGGGACGGACGATCCGGAGAATGAGACGACGATGAGCCACGCGCAGCGCAACGAGCGAGGGGAGAGCGCCGCCGGGCCCGCGGTGCCGCAGACCCGTACGGCACGGCACCGCCGGATCGTCGACATCCTCAACCGGCAGCCCGTCCGCTCGCAGAGCCAGCTTGCGAAGCTCCTCGCCGACGACGGCCTGAGCGTCACCCAGGCGACCCTCTCCCGGGACCTGGACGAGCTGAACGCCGTCAAGATCCGCAACGCCGAGGGCGACCTCATCTACGCCGTGCCGAGCGAGGGCGGCTTCCGCACGCCGCGGGCCCCGCTCGGCGAGTCGGCCAAGGAGGAGCGGATGCGGCGGCTCTCGGGCGAGCTGCTCATCTCTGCCGAGGCCTCGGCGAACCTCGTGGTGCTGCGCACCCCGCCGGGCGCCGCCCAGTTCCTCGCCTCCGCGATCGACCAGGCCGAGCTGCACGACATCCTCGGCACGATCGCGGGCGACGACACGGTGATGCTGATCAGCAGGGACGCGACGGGGGGCCAGGCGCTGGCGGACCATTTGCTGCGGTTGGCCTCCAACGAACACTAGGGCTGGCCTCTGGCCTTGGGCGGGGCGTCATCGGCCTCCGGCCTCGTCCTCAATCGCCGGACGGGCTGATCTCTCCCGGCCTGTCGTCCTGCTTCTGCGGGCCGACTCCGCCGACCGGCCTCCGGCCGTGTCCTCAATCGCCGGACGGGCTGAATCTGCCCTGGTCGTCGGCTTGCTTCCGCGGGTTGGCTCCACTGTCTGACTGACCGGCCTGCGGCCGTGTCCTCAAGCGCCGGACGGGCTGGGTGTTCCCGGCCCGTCCGTGTGTGTCTGCGGGTCCTTCGTGGCGTCATCGGCCTCCGGCCTCGTCCTCAATCGCCGGACGGGCTTGATTTCCCCGGCCCCCTTCACCCAGTCCGCCACCACGTGAGCACGACAGTCCCAGCCCCTCCGGCGTACGCCCGGAACGGCTCGCAGAGCCCCGTGGACCGGCCGCGGCACATCCCAGCCCGTCCGGCGTTTGAGGACGAGGCCGTTAGGCCGGTATGCCCGGAACGGCCCGCAGAGGCGCACGGGCCGGCTGCGGCACAGTCCAGCCCGTCCGGCGTTTGAGGACGAGGCCGCTAGGCCGATACGCCCAGAACAGCCCGCAGAAGCATGCGCGCCGGTCGTGGCACATCCCAGCCCGTCCGGCGTTTGAGGACGAGGCCGCTAGGCCGATTGAACCCGCGGGCAAGGGGCCGCCGCGCATCCTGGCCGCCGGTAGGGCGGTTGTACAGGCCGGAGGCCCCCTCACTCGCGTGGTGGATTGACGATTCATGCGGGAGGCTGCATACTCATGCATATCAGTGAATGCACTGAGCGAGCGAATGCACTGTGAGGAGAAACCCGTGACCGAGCGCGTCGTACTCGCCTACTCGGGCGGCCTGGACACCTCCGTCGCCATCGGCTGGATCGCCGAGGAGACGGGCGCCGAGGTCATCGCCGTCGCCGTGGACGTCGGCCAGGGCGGCGAGGACCTGGACGTGATCCGCAAGCGCGCGCTCGCCTGCGGTGCCGTCGAGGCCGAGGTCGCGGACGCCAAGGACGAGTTCGCCGAGGAGTACTGCCTCCCGGCGATCAAGGCCAACGCCCTCTACATGGACCGGTACCCGCTGGTCTCCGCCCTGTCCCGGCCCACCATCGTCAAGCACCTCGTGGCCGCCGCGAAGAAGCACGGCGCCGGCATCGTCGCCCACGGCTGCACCGGCAAGGGCAACGACCAGGTGCGGTTCGAGGCCGGCATCCAGGCGCTCGGCCCGGACCTCAAGTGCATCGCCCCCGTACGGGACTACGCGATGACGCGGGACAAGGCCATCGCCTTCTGCGAGGCCAAGGGCCTGCCGATCGCCACCACCAAGAAGTCGCCGTACTCCATCGACCAGAACGTCTTCGGGCGGGCCGTCGAGACGGGCTTCCTGGAGGACATCTGGAACGCGCCGATCGAGGACGTCTACGAGTACACCTCCAACCCCGCGACGCCGCGCGAGGCCGACGAGGTCGTCATCAGCTTCAAGGAGGGCGTCCCGGTCGCGATCGACGGCCGCCCCGTCACCGTCCTCCAGGCGATCCAGCAGCTCAACGAGCGGGCGGGCGCCCAGGGCGTCGGCCGGATCGACATGGTCGAGGACCGGCTCGTCGGCATCAAGTCCCGCGAGGTGTACGAGGCGCCCGGCGCGATCGCGCTGATCACCGCCCACCAGGAGCTGGAGAACGTCACCGTCGAGCGCGAACTGGCCCGGTACAAGCGGCAGGTCGAGCAGCGCTGGGGCGAACTGGTCTACGACGGCCTGTGGTTCTCCCCGCTCAAGCGGGCCCTGGACGGCTTCGTCAACGAGGCCAACCAGCACGTCAGCGGCGACATCCGGATGACCCTGCACGGCGGCCGGGCCGTCGTCACCGGCCGGAAGTCCGAGGAGTCGCTGTACGACTTCAACCTCGCGACCTACGACACCGGTGACACCTTCGACCAGTCCAAGGCCCAGGGCTTCATCGACATCTTCGCCCTGTCCTCGAAGATCGCCGCCAAGCGGGACCTGGCCTGAGGCCCTGAGCACCAGCGTGAGATCCGCCTCCCCGAAGCGCGCGGCGCGGGGAGGCGGACGCACATCCACCACCTGACGAGGAGCAGCACGTGAGCAGCAACACCGGCGACGTCCGCCTCTGGGGAGGCCGGTTCGCCGACGGCCCCGCCGAAGCGCTGGCGCAACTCTCCGCCTCGGTCCACTTCGACTGGCGTCTGGCGCCGTACGACATCGCGGGCTCGCGCGCCCACGCGCGCGTGCTGCACACGGCGGGGCTGCTCACCGCCGACGAGCTGGAGCGCATGCTCGCCGGGCTCGACCGCCTGGAGGCCGACGTCGCCGACGGCTCGTTCACCGGCACCGTCGCCGACGAGGACGTGCACACCGCCCTGGAGCGGGGCCTGCTCGAACGGCTCGGCCCGGACCTCGGCGGCAAGCTGCGCGCCGGCCGGTCCCGCAACGACCAGGTCGCCACGCTGTTCAAGATGTACCTGCGCGACCACGCCCGGATCATCGGCGGCCTGCTCACCGACCTCCAGGAGGCGCTGGTCGGCCTGGCCGAGGCGCACCCGGACGTCGCGATGCCCGGCCGCACCCACCTCCAGCACGCCCAGCCGGTGCTGTTCGCGCACCACGTCCTCGCCCATGTCCAGTCCCTGTCCCGGGACGCCGAGCGGCTGCGGCAGTGGGACGAGCGCACGGCCGTGTCGCCCTACGGCTCCGGCGCGCTCGCGGGTTCCTCGCTCGGCCTCGACCCGGAGGCGGTCGCCCGGGACCTCGGCTTCGAGCGCGGCTCGGCCGCCAACTCCATCGACGGCACCGCCTCGCGGGACTTCGTCGCCGAGTTCGCCTTCATCACCGCGATGATCGGCGTGAACCTCTCCCGGATCGCGGAGGAGGTCATCATCTGGAACACGAAGGAGTTCTCCTTCGTCACGCTCCACGACGCCTTCTCCACCGGCTCCTCGATCATGCCGCAGAAGAAGAACCCGGACATCGCCGAGCTGGCGCGGGGCAAGTCCGGCCGCCTCATCGGCAACCTCACCGGCCTGATGGCCACTCTCAAGGCGCTGCCGCTCGCGTACAACCGCGACCTCCAGGAGGACAAGGAGCCGGTCTTCGACTCCTGCGACCAGCTGGAGGTGCTGCTGCCCGCCTTCACCGGCATGATGGCGACGCTGACCGTGCATCGCGAGCGCATGGAGGAGCTGGCCCCGGCCGGTTTCTCGCTCGCCACGGACATCGCCGAGTGGCTGGTCAAGCAGGGCGTGCCGTTCCGCGTCGCGCACGAGGTCGCGGGGGAGTGCGTCAAGGAGTGCGAGGCCCGGGGCATCGAGCTCGACCAGCTCACCGACGAGCAGTTCGCGAAGCTCTCCCCGCACCTGACCCCCGAGGTCCGCACCGTCCTGAACGTCCCCGGCGCCCTGGCCTCCCGTGACGGCCGCGGCGGCACGGCGCCCTCGGCCGTCGCCGCCCAGCTCGCCGAGGTGAGGGCGGACCTGGCGGTCCAGCGGCGGTGGGCGACGGCCCGGAGCCGGTAGCGGACCCCGGCGCGGACCGCTCGCCGCGCCCGGGCACCCGGACAGAGCTACGTTGAAGGGGAAGCACGCGACCGCGTGCTTCCCCTTCAGCTCGTATACCCGTACGCCTCTCGTGAGACAGAAATGTCTCACACGGGTTATGGTTGTCTCATGTCAGTCGACCGCGACCAGGTGCTGCGCAGCGCCGCCGCCCTGCTCACCCGCAAAGGCTCCGCGACCATGGACGAGGTCGCGAAGGCGGCCGGCGTCAGCCGCGCCACCCTGCACCGCCACTTCGCCGGGCGGGACGCGCTCGTCCGCGCCCTGGAGGACCTCGGCCTGCGGGAGTGTCTCGCCGCCCTGGACGCCGCGCGGCTGGACGAGGGCACCGCGCGGGACGCGCTGCGCCGCATGGTCGGCGAGATCCAGCCGGCCGCCGGTCTGCTCGCGTTCCTGGTCACGGAGAACGCCCTGTTCGAGGGCGAGTCGCGGCACGAGGGCTGGGCCCGGATCGACGACCGCATGACCGCGCTGTTCCGGCGCGGCCAGCGGGACGGCGAGTTCCGCATCGACCTGACCGCCGTCTGGCTGACCGAGGCGCTGTACGGCCTCGTCAGCGCGGGCGCCTGGGCCGTCCTGGACGGCCGCGTCGCGGCCAACGACTTCCGCCACATGGTCGCCGAACTGCTCATCGGCGGAGCACAACGAAGAGAGGAACCATGATCAGCACAGCGCAGCGCACCCGGCCCTCCGAGGTGGCACGGCCGCCCGGCCGGTGGCTCGCCCTGGCCGTGCTCGTCCTCGCCGTGCTCCTGGTCGCCGTGGACGCCACCGTCCTCGGCCTCGCCACGCCGTACATCAGCGAGGACCTCAAGCCGTCGGGCACCCAACTGCTGTGGATCGGCGACGTCTACTCGTTCGTCATCGCCGGTCTGCTGGTGTCCATGGGCAGCCTCGGCGACCGCATCGGCCGCAAGAAGCTCCTGCTCACCGGCGCCGTCGCCTTCGGCGCGGTGTCCGTGCTCAACTCCTACGCGACCACCCCGGAGCTGATGATCCTGGCCCGCGCCCTGCTCGGCGTCGCGGGCGCCACGCTGATGCCCTCGACGCTGGCGCTGATCCGGAACATCTTCCACGACCCGCGCGAGCGCAGCATCGCCGTCGGCGTCTGGGGCGCGATGGCCTCGGCGGGCGCGGCGATCGGCCCGGTCGTCGGCGGCTTCCTGCTCGAACACTTCTGGTGGGGCTCGGTCTTCCTCATCAACCTGCCCGTCATGGCCGTACTCGTCCTCGTCGGCGTGAAGCTGCTCCCCGAGTCGAAGAACCCCTCGCCCGGCCCCTGGGACCTGGTCAGCGTCGGCCTGTCGCTCATCGGCATGATCGGCGTGGTGTACGCGGTCAAGGAGGCGGCGGCCCACGGGGCGCGCTGGGACGTGCTCGTGGCGGGCGCCGCCGGCGCGGCGGCCCTCACCTGGTTCGTCCGGCGGCAGCTCACGCTCCCCGCGCCCCTGCTCGACATGCGGCTGTTCCGCAACCGCGGCTTCTCCGCCGCCGTCCTGGCCGACCTGCTGACCATCCTCGGCCTGTCCGGCCTGGTCTTCTTCCTGTCCCAGTTCCTGCAACTGGTCCAGGGCAGGCAGCCGTTCGAGGCGGGCCTCGCCGAACTGCCGGCCGCGCTCGGCGCGGTGACCGCGGGCCTGATGGCCGGCGTGGTGGCGCGCCGCTTCTCGGTGCGCTCGGTCGTCGCGGGCGGCCTCGCGGCCGTGGGCCTGGCCCTGGCCGCGCTCACCGCGCTGAGCCAGCACACCGGCTACCCGCTGCTCGGCGCCGCCCTCCTGGTGGTCGGCATCGGCGCCGGCTTCTCCTTCACGGTGACCGCCGACGTCATCCTGTCCAGCGTGCCCAAGGAGCAGGCGGGCGCGGCCTCCGCGGTCTCCGAGACGGCGTACGAACTGGGCGCGGCCCTCGGCATCGCCCTGCTCGGCTCCATCGTCACGGGCGTCTACCGGGACTTCACGGCCCCGGCGGGCACCCCGGCCGACGTCGCGGCGGCCGCGCACGAGTCCCTCGGCGGCGCGGTCGAGGCGAGCGCCGGGCTGCCCGCGCACACGGCGGGACCGCTCGTGCACGCGGCGCAGGACGCCTTCGTCGACGGTCTGCGGGTCGCCGCGGGCGTCGGCGCGGCGGTGCTCCTCGCCACGGCCGTCGCCGCCTGGTTCCTGCTCAAGGGCCAGAAGCTGGAGGACGGCGTCGAGCACCCGTAGCCCCGGCGTCCGGCCCGGGCGACGGCGAAGGGCCCGGGCAACGGCGAAGGGCCGCACCCCCGGGGGTGCGGCCCTTCGCCGTGCGCGGCCTGGCTCAGGCCGCCTTCGCCTTGGTGGCGTACATGTCCACGTACTCCTGACCGGACAGGCGCATGACCTCCGTCATCACCGAGTCCGTCACCGCGCGCAGCACGTAGCGGTCCCGGTCCATGCCGTCGTAGCGCGAGAACTCCATCGCCTCGCCGAAGCGGACCGTCACCCGGCCCGGCCGCGGCAGGCCCTTGCCGCCCGGCTGCAGCTTGTCCGTGCCGATCATCGCGAACGGCACCACCGGCGCGCCGGTCATCAGCGTCAGCCGGGCGATGCCGGTGCGGCCGCGGTACAGGCGGCCGTCGGGGGAGCGGGTGCCCTCCGGGTAGATGCCGAAGATCTGGCCGTCGTCCAGGATCCGCTTGCCGGTCATCAGCGCGGCCACGCCGCCCCGGCCGCCGTCGCGGTCCACCGGGATCATGCCGACGCCGGTGAAGAACCACGCCATGAGGCGGCCCTTGAGACCCTTGCCGGTGACGTACTCGTCCTTGCCGATGAAGTAGACGGGCCGGTCGCACACCAGGGGCAGGATCATCGAGTCGATGAACGTGAGGTGGTTTCCGGCCAGGATGACGGGACCGCTCCCGGGGATGCTCTCCGCGCCCTCGACCCGCGGGCGGAACATCAGGCGCAAGAACGGTCCGAGCACTGCCTTCAGGAGCGCTAGACGGGACAACAGGTCCTCCGGAGTCAACGGTTCGGCAGCAAGTCTGTGCAGGTGAGGACGATACTCGCGGCTCGCCTGTGAACGCACACCGGGTTCACGCGACCGATACGCGGAGTTGACCTGATGATGTGCGCTCCTCGCCGTGCGAGTGCCCAGCCTGCACGACCGTATCCCCGGTGCGAACTGCGCGGCTTGTCCGAGTGGTGCTTCTCACGTCCCCGGCGGAACACGGCCGGAAGTCCCCGCGCCCCGGCCGGGCGTCCGGAGCCCGGCGGCGGCCGCGCGCCGGACCCGCGCGCCCCCGCGCCCCACGGCCGCCGGACACCACGCGTCACCCGTACGTTCGGCCCCGGGACTCCCGTACGTCACCCGCGGCCACCTACGATCAGTGCCGCTTTGTCAGGTGCAAGGCGGTACACGGCAGGACAGGAAGAGGAGCGCTCCATGGCGAACGACGAATACGGCGCGACGGGTCGGCGGCGGACGGGGGCGAGCCCGGGCCGGCGCGCGGTCCTGGGCGCCGCGGTCCTCGGGGCGGGCGCGGCCGTCGCGGGAGCGCCGGGGGTGGCCAGAGCCGACGCGCGCCACGGGCACGGGCACGGCGGGGAGCTGCCGGTGCCGACGGTCATCGCCCACCGCGGCGCGAGCGGCTACCGGCCCGAGCACACGCTCGGCTCCTACCAACTCGCCCTCGACATGGGCGCCCACGTCATCGAGCAGGACGTCGTCCCCACCAAGGACGGCCATCTCGTATGCCGTCACGAGAACGACATCACCGGGACCACGGACGTCGCCGCGCACCCGGAGTTCGCGGACCGCAGGACGACGAAGACCGTCGACGGCACCAAGCTGACCGGCTGGTTCACCGAGGACTTCACGCTCGCCGAGCTGAGGACGCTGCGCGCCAAGGAGCGCATCCCCGGCACCCGCCAGCGCAACACCCTCTACGACGGCCGCTGGGGCATCCCCACCCTCGACGAGGTGCTGCGCTGGGCGGACAAGGAGGGCCGCAGGCGCGGCCGCCGCGTGTGGCTGCACATCGAGACCAAGCACCCCACCTACTTCCGCAAGCTCGGCCTCGGCCTCGAAGAGCCCCTCGCCAAGCTCCTGCGCCGCCACCAGCGCCACCGCGGCAACTCCCCGACCTTCCTGCAGTCCTTCGAGCCGAGCAGCATCCAGCGGCTGCGCAAGCTCGTCGGCACGCCCGGCGTCGTCCTGCTGTCGGGCGCCGCCTCGCGCCCCTGGGACTTCGTCGAGGCGAACGACCCGCGCACCGTCGCCGACCTGATCAAGCCCGCGGGCCTGAAGTGGATCGCCTCCTTCGCCCAGGGCATCGGCCCGACGCTGGACCTGATCATCCCCAAGGGCCCCGACGGCAAGCTCCTGGAGCCCACCACGCTCGTGCGCGACGCCCACGCCCGGGGGCTGGTCCTGCACCCGTACACGATGCGCAACGAGAACACCTTCCTGCCCGCCGACTTCAAGAAGGGCACGGACCCCGCCGCGTACGGCGACGCCTTCGGCGCGTTCAAGGCGTACTTCGCGACCGGGATCGACGGGATCTTCTCCGACAACCCGGACACCGCGCTCCTGGCCGCCGCCGACTTCACCGCCGGCCGCTCCGGCGGTTCCGGCCGCTCCGGCCGCTCTGGCAGCTCTGGCAGTTCTGGCAGCTCTGTCAACGGATGACGGGAACCTCCCGGTTGGGGTGAGCCGCGGCCGTTTCGGAAACCCACGACCGAAACGGCCGCGTCGTCACGGGTATGACCCCCATGCTCCCGCCCGACCTCGTCACCACCCTGCGTCCGCTGCTCGCCGCCGAGGCCCTGGCCGAGGCGCACGGCGGCCCCACCGACCCCGGCGACCTCGAACAGGCCGTCTGGCTGCGCCTGCTCGAGCACCTGGACGCCGAGCGCCCGCTCACCGACCCCGCGGCCTGGCTGCGCACCGCCGTCCGCGACGAGGCCCACCGCACCCGGTACACCGCCCGCCGCGAGCGGCCCTACGTCACCGAGCCCGCCGACGACCTCCAGCGCGGCCCCGAGCAGCGCGTGCTGCGGGCCGACCGGTACCGCGTCCTCCACGCGGCGGTACGCCGGCTGCCCGGACGCTGCCCCCGCCTCCTGGCTGCACTTCTGTCGCCCAAGGACCTCACGTACCGTGAAATCGCAGGAGAGTTGGGAATGTCACAAGGATCTTTGGGACCGGAACGTTCCCGTTGCCTGGGATGCCTGCGCAGAATGCTCGCGCAAGAGGTTGCGACTCCTGGCCCGTGGGGAAAGGAGTGAGGGACAACCGGTGGAGCAGGTGAGCGGGAGGCATGCACACATGGGCATGAGCGTGACCATCTCGGAAGCGGCGGCCGACGACCAGGACGCCGCCGAGCAGATCCTCAAACTGCAGTACCTCTGCTACCAGAGCGAGGCCGAGCTGTACGGCGACTACTCCATCGAGCCGCTGACCCAGACCCTGGCCTCGCTCAAGAAGGAGCTCGCCGACGGCACCGTCCTGGTCGCCCGCCTCGGCGACGAGGTGGTGGCCTCCGTGCGCGGCGGCGTCGACGCGTCCGGCACGGCCCGCGTCGGCAAGCTCGTCGTCCACCCGCGCATGCAGCGGCACGGCCTGGGCGGCCGGCTGCTCGACGCGATAGAGCGCCGGCTCGGCGAGGGCGGCGCCCGCCGCTTCGAGCTCTTCTCCGGACACCGCAGCGAGAGCAACCTCCAGCTCTACCGCAAGCACGGCTACCAGCCGGTGAGCACCCGCCGGGTGAACGACCGGCTCACGCTGGTCACGCTCGCCAAGGACGCCGAGGACACCGACGGCGCGGAGCCCGCTCCGGCCACCGAGACGCAGGCACTCGCCACCAGCGCCTAGCCCCCCGCCGGCCCGGGCTCAGGCCTCCGTCGCCGCCCGGGACCGGCGCAGCCAGTACAGGGCGGTCACCGGCAGCAGCACGGGGATGAACAGATAGCCCATCCCGAAGTCCGACCAGACCGTCGCGTCCGGGAACGCGGACGGCTCCGCCAGCGTCCAGGCCCCGACGCCGAGCACGCCGACCAGCTCGGCGGCGCAGCACACCAGCGCCGCCTTGCGGGCCCGCTCGCCGCCGCGGACGAGCGAGTACGTGATGAAGCCGTAGACGAGACCGGCGAGCGCCGACAGCGAGTAGGCCAGCGGCGCCCTGCCGAAGTCCGTGGAGATCTGCACCGCCGAGCGGGACACGGCGCCCACGACCATCACGCCGTACAGCCACACCAGCAGGATGCCGGGGCCGGTGATCAGCTTGCGGCGCCCGGGCTCGGCCGGGGCCTCGTCGGTTCCGGTCACGGCCACCTCAGCCTCCCCAGATGTCGTACAGGCGCACTTCGAGCACGGCGAGGACCACCCCGCCCGCCGCGACGGTCACCGAGCCCCAGCGGGTGCGCTCGGCGAGCGACATGAAGCCCGCCGCCGGGACGCAGGCGAACGAGCCGATCAGATACGCCACGAAGATCGTCGTGCCCTGTTCCGGGTCCTCGCCGCGCGCGAGCTGGACGACGCCGACGACGAGCTGGACCAGTGCGAGCAGGGTGACCACGCCCATGCCGATGAAGTGCCAGTCCTTCGTCGGCTGGTCCCGGTAGGCGGCGAAGCCGCACCAGGCCGCGAGCGCGAGTGCGGCCACGGAGGTCGCGACGGTCAGGGCTACAAGCATGCCGCGACCCTATTACGGGCCAAAAGACCCGATGTCCCCGGGCCCGGGGCCCCGGGATCCGCCGGGGGCCGCGGACGTATCGTCGGACCCCATGAAGATCTCTCCGGACCCCCTGAAGAACCGGGCCGAACCCCTGACCCTGCACGCCGAGGCGCTGCTGTTCGACAACGACGGCACCCTCGTCTCCTCGCTGGAGTCGGTCCGGCGCTGCTGGACGCGATGGGCGGGGGAGTACGGGGTCACCGCGGAGGACTTCGCGCGCGTCGGGCTGCACGGCCGCCCCGCCGCCGAGATCGTCGCCGACCTGCTGCCCCCGGCGCGTGTCCCGGAGGCCGTCGCGCGCATCGAGGAGCTGGAGGTCTCGGACGTCGCGGGCGGCGTCGAGGCGCTGCCCGGCACCCTCGGCCTGCTCGCGTCCCTGCCCGTGGAGCGCTGGGCCGTCGTCACCTCCGCGACGCGCCGCCTGGCCGAGGCCCGGCTCGCCGAGGCCGGCGTCCGGCCCGGGACGCTGATCGCCGCCGACGACATCAGCCGTGGCAAGCCCGACCCGGAGCCCTTCCTGCTCGCCGCGCGGACCCTCGGCGCCGACCCGGCCCGCTGCGTGGTCTTCGAGGACGCACCCGCCGGTCTCACCGCGGGCCGCGCCGCGGGCATGACCACCGTGGCGTTGACCACAACGCACGCCGCTGCGGAACTGAGCGCCGACGTGCTCGTCCCCGACCTCTCGGCCGTGTCCGCGCAGGCCACGGCCGGTGGCGTCGAGCTCGTCATCGGCGGCTGAGTGCCGCCCGTGGACCGGGCGCCGGCGTCCGTCGGCGCCCGTTTCCTGTCCGCTATTCGGACAGCGCTGGCGGGACGCCGCCGCCCGCGTGTTTTACTGTCCGCATGACCACGACGAGCAGCCGCACCCTTGCGACCGAGGCGATGACGACGCCCGGTGCTCGTTGTATGTGTCGAATGTGCGCCTTCTGAGGGCCCCCGTACCACTGCGCCTCGCGCCCCGAAGCGAAGCCTGCGTGCCCCGCGCCCCCACGTCCCGCCCGTAGGCGGCGTGGCGGACGCGAGACCGCCCCGCGCACACGTCCTCCGGTTCCACCGCCACCGCGAGAACCGTGCCGCGTTCCGACCGAATGCCCCGTGCCCCGGCGCGACCCGCGCCGCGCACTCGACAGTGACGGAAACCCAGTGATCACCACTTCCGGCCTGACCAAGGTCTACCGCTCACGCGGTCGTGAAGTAACCGCCCTCGACGGAGTCGACCTCCACGTACGCGAAGGCGAGGTGTACGGCGTCATCGGCCAGTCCGGCGCCGGCAAGTCCTCGCTGATCCGCTGCGTCAACCTCCTGGAGCGCCCCAGCTCCGGCACCGTGACGGTGGCGGGCCAGGACCTCACCGCCCTTGCCGGCCGCGGCCCGCGCGCGGGCAAGGAGCTGCGCGCCGCCCGCAGCCGTATCGGCATGGTCTTCCAGCACTTCAACCTGCTGTCCTCGCGCACCGTGCAGGACAACGTCGAGCTGCCGCTGGAGATCCTCGGCCTGTCCGGCAAGGAGCGCTCCCGCAAGGCACTGGACCTGCTCGACCTCGTCGGCCTCGCCGACAAGGCCAAGGTCTACCCGGCCCAGCTCTCCGGCGGCCAGAAGCAGCGCGTCGGCATCGCCCGGGCGCTCGCGGGCGAGCCGAAGGTCCTGCTCTCCGACGAGGCCACCAGCGCCCTCGACCCCGAGACCACCCGCTCGATCCTCCAGCTCCTGCGCGACCTCAACCGCCAGCTCGGTCTCACCGTCCTGCTCATCACGCACGAGATGGACGTCGTCAAGACCGTCTGCGACTCGGCCGCCCTGATGGAGCGCGGGCGGATCGTGGAGTCCGGCACCGTCAGCGAGCTCCTCGCCACCCCCGGCTCGCAGCTCGCCGCCGCGCTGTTCCCGCTCAGCGGCGCCGCCTCCGGCGACCACCGCACCGTCGTCGACGTCACCTTCCACGGCGAGGCCGCGACCCAGCCGGTCATCTCGCAGCTCTCGCGCACGTACAACATCGACATCTCGATCCTCGGCGCCGCGATGGACACCGTCGCGGGCAAGCAGGTCGGCCGCATGCGCATCGAGCTGCCCGGCCGCTTCGAGGAGAACGTCGTGCCCATCGGGTTCCTGCGCGAGCGGGGCCTCCAGGTCGACGTCGCCGGACACGACGGTGACGGCGCGGACGCGCCGCAGGACTCGGCGGACGCGCCGCGGGACTCCGCGCTCGCGCTCGCGAAGGAAGGTGCCAAGTGACCTGGTCGGAGATGCAGCCCCTGCTGGAGCAGGCCTGTTGGGACACCCTCTACATGGTCGGCTGGTCGGCGCTCATCGCCGTCGCCGCGGGCCTGCCGCTCGGCCTGCTCCTGGTCCTCACCGACCGCGGCGGCCTGCTGCAGAACGTTGTCGTGAACAAGGTCATCGGGCAGGTCGTGAACATCGGCCGCTCGATGCCGTTCATCATCCTCATGGTCGCCCTGATGGGCTTCACGCGCTCCGTCGTCGGCACCACCATCGGCCGTGACGCCGCGATCGTGCCGCTCGCGATCAGCGCCATCCCGTTCTTCGCCCGGCTGGTCGAGACGGCCGTGCGCGAGGTCGACCACGGCCTGGTCGAGGCCGTGCAGTCGATGGGCGGCAACACCTGGACCGTCGTACGCAAGGTCCTCGTGCCCGAGTCGCTGCCGTCGCTGATCTCCAGCGCCACCACGACCGTCGTCGCCCTCATCGGCTACTCGGCGATCACCGGCACCGTCGGCGCCGGCGGCCTCGGCGACCTCGCGGTCCGCTACGGCTACCAGCGCTTCGAGACCGAGCTGATGTGGATCACCGTCGGCATCCTCGCCGTGGTCATCTCGATCATCCAGTTCGCCGGTGACTACGCCGCCCGCAGGCTCCACCGGCGCGGCGGCCACGCGGGAGCCGCGCCGCGCCTGAAGCTGCTGCGGAGCGGGACGCCGAAGGCCGCGGCCGACGGCACCACGGCCGAGGGCGCCGCGACCGGGGGCGCCACCGCGCCGGCCGCCGCGGAGACCGGGCCCGAGCCGGTCAAGGTTCCCTGAGCGGGCCGGTCCCTGAGCGGGCCGGTCCCCTGAGCAGGTCGATCCCCTGTGCGGGTCGTCCCCTGAGCCCGGGGCTCCGCCCGCGCGGAGCCCCGTGAACCTCCGAGTTCACCCAGCACCACCCCGCGTCATCGCCGCGGGCGTGCACCACCCATGGAGAAAGGCACTTTTCGTGCGTAACACCACCAAGATCACCGCTGCTGTCCTGACCGCCGGAGCCCTCACCCTCGGGCTCACCGCCTGCGGCTCGAAGGACTCCGCCGGCGACAAGGACGGCCCGCTCGTCGTCGCCGCCACCCCCACCCCGCAGGGCCAGATCCTCGACTACGTCAAGAAGAACCTGGCGGAGAAGGAGGGCCTGGAGCTGGAGGTGAAGGAGTTCACCGACTACGTGACGCCGAACACGGCCACGCAGCAGGGCGAGGTCTTCGCCAACTACTTCCAGCACAAGCCGTACCTGGACGACTTCAACAAGAAGAACAAGACGGACATCGTCCCCGTCCCGAACGGCACGGTGCACCTGGAACCGCTGGGCGTCTACTCGAAGAAGATCAAGAAGCTCGCCGACCTCGAGAAGGGCGCGACGGTCGCCGTCCCCAACGACACCACCAACGAGGCGCGCGCCCTGAAGCTCCTCGCGGACAACGGCGTCATCAAGCTCAAGGACGGCGCCGGCTTCGCGGCCACGCCCAAGGACATCGCCGCCAACCCGAAGAACCTCAAGTTCAAGGAGCTGGAGGCGGCGGCCCTGCCCCGCACCATCAAGGACGTCGACGCCGCGGTCATCAACGGCAACTACGCCCTGGAGGCCGACCTCAGCCCCGCCAAGGACGCCCTCGTCGCCGAGCAGGCCAAGGACAATCCCTACGGCAACTTCCTCGCCGTGAAGAAGGGCAACGAGGACGACCCGCGCGTCAAGAAGCTCGTCAAGCTCCTCACCTCGCCCGAGGTCAAGAAGTTCATCGACGACAAGTACGACGGCTCCGTCGTCGCCGCGTTCTGACATGCGGGCGCCGGGCACAGCCGCGGCGGCCGGGGCCCTGGCCCTGGCGCTCGGCCTGACCGCCTGCGGCGCGGGCTCCGGCTCCGACGGCGAGACGCTCGTCGTCGGGGCCACCCCCACGCCCGCCGGGGAAGTCCTGACGTACATCAAGGAGCACCTCGCGCAGAAGGAGGGGCTCGACCTCCAGATCCGCGAGTTCACCGACTACGTCACCCCCAACACCGCCCTCCAGGAGGGCTCCCTCGACGCCAACCTCTACCAGCACACCCCGTACCTGGAGGACTTCAACGCCTCCAAGAAGACGGACCTGGTGCCGGTGACCGAGGTCTACCTGCCGCCGATGGGCGTGTACGCGGCCCCCGGCAAGGGGGACGGAAAGCTCACGGACGTCACCCGGCTGCGCACCGGAGCCACCGTCGCCGTCCCGAACGACACCACCAACGAGGGCCGGGCGCTCCACCTGCTCGCCTCCAAGGGTGTGATCGAGCTGAAGAAGGGCGCGGGCGCGAACGCCACCCCCGAGGACATCGCGGCCAACCCCAGGAAGCTCACCATCAAGCCCCTGGAGCCCGCACAGCTACCGCGCTCCCTCGAAGACGTCGACGCGGCCGTCATCAACAACAACTACGCGCTCGACGCGGGCTTGAGCCCGGCCAGGGACGCCGTCCTCCTGGAGTCCGCGAAGGACAACCCGTACACCAACGTCCTCGCCGTCAAGAAGGGGCACGAGAACGACCCCGACGTCCGGAAGCTCGCCGGGCTCCTGAGGTCACCCGAGGTGAGGAAGTTCATCGAGGACACCTACAAGGGCTCCGTGCTGCCCGCCACCACGGGCTGACCCACCGGACCGCCCGCACCCGGGGTCCCGCCGGCCCCGGCGGCGGGACCCCGTGGTGCGACGGCCCGTCACCATGCTGCATGCTGAATCCTTCAGCAGGCCGAAGGCCCGTGAGAGCGACGACGAAGGTACACGGAACGGCAGGCCCATGAAGGTTACGGAGCGGCGCATGACCACAGCCCCCACAGGCTCCTCGGGATTCCCCGACATCTCCATCAGCACGGAGCGGTTGGTGCTGCGCCCCTTCGACGAGGCGGACGTCCCCGCGTACGCGGAGATGATGAACGACGAGCTCGTCACCGCCTGGACCGCCGTGCCCCAGCCGTACACCGAGGCCGACGCGCGCGCCTGGATCGCCCGGCGGGCCCCCGCCGAACGGGCCGCCGGACGCGGCCTCGCCCTGGCCGTCACCGAGTTCCTCACCCAGCGCCTCGTCGGCACCGTCCAACTCCGCCGCACCGACTGGCGGGTGCGCTCCACCGAGCTCAGCTACGTGACCGCGCCGTGGGCCCGCGGCGAGGGCTACGCCACCGAGGCCGCGCTCGCCACCGCCCAGTGGCTGTTCCACGACCAGAAGTTCGAGCGCGTCGAGCTGCGCACCGCCGCCGACAACACCGCCGCGCAGCAGGTCGCCCAGAAGATCGGCTGCGTCAGCGAGGGCGTCCTGCGCGGCGCCTGGATAGCGCGCATGAGAAACGGCGGCGACCCCCTCGGCGGCTGGATCGACCTGCGCACCGACCTCATCGTGTGGAGCCTCCTGCCGGAGGACCTGGAGGGCGTCGCGGAGCATGTGACGGCGTTCTCCGACTGGAGCTGACTCCGGCGGGGGCGCCCTGAGCGGTGCCACGCCGCTGCGCGGCTCGTCCGCCGTACGCGTCCTGGGCGCCGGGCGGGGCCGGAGGCTTCCGCCCCGCCGTCATCGGCTGCCCGTGCCGGACCGCTCCGCGGGGCTTTCCCCGCCCGCCCCCTGCCGGGGCGTACGCGACGTGCGGCTCCCGTGAGCCGCGGCCCGTCCGGCGTGCGAGGACGGGGCGCGGAGCGCCGAAGGAGCGGGGTCCGGGGGCGGCCGTCCCTGGTTTCGGGGAAGGGGCGGGTTCGGGGGCCTCCCGGCGGGGCACCACCAGGTACGCTCCCTCCTGGCCGCACACGGCCGCCCCGTCCGACGACCCGACCACGACCCCAGGAGACAGACGACGATGGCCGACCGGGTCACGGTGATCGGCTGGGACGGCTCGCCACTGACCACCGCGGCACGCTCCGCCCTGAGCGCCGCGACGCTCGTCGCGGGCGCCGCCCACCACCTCGCCCTGCCCGAGGTCCCCCCGGCCGCCGAACGCATCCGCCTCGGCAGCATCGCCCTCGCCGCCCGCCGCATCGCGGCCCACCGCGGCACGGCCGTCGTCCTCGCGGACGGCGACCCCGGCTTCTTCGGCGTCGTCCGCACCCTGCGCGCCCCCGAGTTCGGCCTCGAGGTCGAGGTGGTGCCCGGGGTCTCCTCCGTCGCCCAGGCCTTCGCCCGCGCGGGCATGCCCTGGGACGACGCCCAGGTCGTGGTCGCCCACCCGCGCACCCTGCGCCGCGCGGTGAACGTGTGCCGCGCGCACAGCAAGGTCGCCGTGCTCACCGCGCCCGGCGCCGGGCCCGCCGAACTCGGCCTGCTCCTCGAAGGCGTCCACCGCACCTTCGTCATCTGCGAGGAGCTCGGCACCGAGCGCGAGCAGGTCTCCGTCGTCACCTCCGACAAGGCCGCCGACCACACCTGGCGCGACCCCAACGTCGTCATCGTCATCGGCGGCGCCGCCGCCCACGACAGCGGCTGGATCGCGGGCCGCGACCCCGGCACCGACCCGCGCGGCTGGGCCCAGCCCGCCGCGGCCTACGGCGGCGAGCAGGAGCTGGGCGAGGGCGAGAGCGACCGCATCCGCGCCGCCCAACTCGCCCGCCTCGGGCCTCGCGTGGGCGACCTGGTCTGGGACATCGGCTGCGGCAGCGGCGCTTTCGCCGCGGAGTCCGCGCGGTTCGGCGCCGCCGTCATCGCCGTCGACCAGGACCCGGACGCCTGCGCCCGTACCACGGCCGTCGTACGCCGCTACGGCGTCCACGTCCAGGTCGTCCACGGCACCGCTCCGCACATCCTCGAAAGCCTCCCCGAGCCCGACGTCGTCCGCGTCGGGGGCGGGGGCGCGGAGGTGGTGTCCGCCGTCGCCGACCGGCGCCCGGAGCGCATCGTCACGCACGCCCCCACCCGGGACGCCGCCGAACTCCTCGGCCGGAACCTGACGGAGCACGGATACGCCGTCGAGTGCGCCCTCCTGCAGTCCGTCGAACTCGACACCCGTGCCTGGACGGAGCGGAAGCGGACCGTCGTCTTCCTGCTCTCGGGCCTCCTTCTCGACCGCACCTCGTGACCCTGGCGGCCCTGCCCGCACGCCGTGCGCTGTAGGCTGGCCGATCGTTGTACCGCACCCGGGTGCCCGGCGATTACCTGGTCAATGTCCGGAGAGCTCGCCCGTCTTGGGGGGTGCGTGTGGTACGGCGGACCGCTGGACGCGCGACGTGGCGCAGTCCACAGCGGACCGTGGCCGATCAAGCTGCCGCGACGGCGGAGCAACCGCGACAATGCCTTGTGGCCCGTACGCGGCGCGTGCCGCGCGGTACGCACGCTCGTTGTGGATGACGGGCGGTCACAGAAGGACTAACCAATGGGCGAGGGGTACGCATGACCGACACCGGCCAGGTCCCGGGCGAGGGGCTGCCGGAGAGCGCAGGCATGGTGGAGCAGTCGGGCGTCCCCGCGCCGGACCCCTACACCTTCCTCGATCCCTCCGAGCACCCCGCCGAGGACGACGACCTGCTGCTGATGCCGGGTGCCCAGGGCGCGTGGAGCGAGGCGCAGCAGTCCGCGCAGCCCGGTCCCGGACAGCAGCCACCGGCCGCCGCGGCAACCGGGGCGCCCGGCGTGCCCGCGCAGCCGGGAGCCGCGTCGGCGCAGTCCGCACAGGCGCAGTCCGCTCAGGCGCGGGACGCCCAGGCGGCGTTCGCGCAGAGCGCCGCCGCGCAGCAGGCCCCGGCGGGGCAGCAGGCCCCGGCGGTTCAGCCGCAGCCGGGTCAGCCCCAGGCGGGCCTCCAGCCGGGCCCGCACCAGGCCCCCGCCCAGGCAGTCCAGGCGCCGGTGGCCCAGGCCCAGCCCCTCGCGGCCCCGGGCGCCGTCGGCCTCCACCAGGCCGAGCACCAGCCCGGGCCGCACGAGACGGCGGGCCGGGACAGCGGCTCCGTCGACCTGAACGGCATCCCGATGCCCGCGGGCCCCGCCCACACCGCCGCCTCCCAGCACGGGAGCTCCCGCCGTCCGCTGCACCGGGGCCCCGCCGCGCCCGTCGTCCCGGACGGCACCGCGAGCCCCGTCCGCTCCCTCTCCGACCGGGGCCCGGCGGGCGGTCCCGCGCACCCCGCGGGCGTCCGGCAGTCGGGCCCGCCGACCAGCGGCCCCGAGTACCTGGACATCCCGCGCGAGGACGCCGGGGCCGACGGCGGCGTTCTGCCCGGCCCGCAGCTCGGCGACATCCCGGGCCAGGGAGCGATGCCCTGGGGCGCCCAGCCGGTGCCCGGGGCGGACGTACCGGCCCAGGAGGCACAGGCGCAGGCACAGGCGCTGCCTGCAGAAACGGTCGTCCCGGGCGTTACTGAGGCACCGGGCGTTACCGAGGCCCCGGGCGTCACGGAGGCCCCTGGTGGTGCTGAGGCTCCTGGCGGTACGGAAGCCTCTCAGGCTCCTGGCGTCACTCAGGCCCCTGAGGCCACTCAAGCTCCTGGGGTCACTGAGGCTCCTGTGGTCACCGAAGCCACCGAAGCCACGGACGCCACCGAGGCCCCTGCTGCCCCCGAGGTCGCGGAAGCCCCGCAGGCACCACAAGCACCCCAGGCCGCCCAGGCACCCGTGACACCCCAGGCAACGCACGCAGCCGCCGGAACTCCCGACGCTCAGGCCGCTGCGACCGCCCCCGGCACCGCAGAGGTTCCGGACGCTCCTGCCGCTGCTCAGGATGCTGTTGTCGCTCCGGACGCCGCGGCCACGCAGCCCGCGGCCGACACTGCGCCGACGGCTGACTCCGCGGTCGCGGCCGACACCGCGGTCGCCACCGAGACCGCGGCCGCGGCACCCGACGCCCCGGTCACCACCAACCCCGCGGCCACTCCCGATACCTCCGCCGCACACACCCGGGCAGCTCCGGCAGCCCCAGAAGCCCCGGCACCCCCGCAAGCCCCGGAAGCCTCACAGAACCCGGTGGCAGCCCCCGACGCTCCCGAAGCCCTGGACGCTCCCGAGAGCCCCGCCGCCCCGGAGGTCCCGAGCGACCCGGCGGCCGCCCCCGTCGCAGCCGTACCGGAAGCCACGTCCGTTCCGCCCCAGCCGTCCGAGGCCGCCCCCGTCACCGAAGCCCCTGAGGCATCGGAAGTACCCGCTGACGCAGGCGTACCCACCGGGGCGCAGGAAGCGCAGGCGGCGCACGTGGCGGACCCGGCGCAGACGCCGGGCGCCGAGGGCGCCGTGCCCGCTCCCGATGCCCCGGGCGCCCCCGGCACCACGGAAGCATCCGCTCCGCACGCCCCCGTAGCGGACGCGCCGGCGCAGAACGCCGGTCCGCGCTCCCCGGAGGCCGGTACCGGCCCGGAAGGCACCCACGCCCCGACCGAGGGCGCGGGCGACGGGCCCGCGCCGGTCGCCGACGCCGTGCCCGACGGCTCCGAAGCCGTCGCGGTCCCGGCCGCTCCGGTGCCGTCCGCCTTCCCGGTCGCCGACGAGGAGGGCGCGGCCGCGTTCGCCGGGCCCGCCCCGGCCGAGCAGCCCGCGGCCGCCCCCGTCACCCCGCAGGCCCCCGACGCCGCCCAGCCGTGGCCCGGGGCGCAGGGCCCGCAGCTCGCCCCGACCGTGCCCGGTGCCGAGGCGCAGGCCGTGCCCCTCGGCCAGTTCGTACCGGTCGAGGGCTCGGTGCCGACCACCCCGCACCT
The DNA here is from genome assembly GCF_030010595.1 of Streptomyces sp. CC224B. Lineage (NCBI taxonomy): Bacteria > Bacillati > Actinomycetota > Actinomycetes > Kitasatosporales > Streptomycetaceae > Streptomyces > Streptomyces sp. CC224B. The sequence goes on from NZ_JASCXL010000140.1 coordinate 23,253, forward strand.
GGCCCCGACGCCGCCGCTCCCGCTGCCGCCGGAGCACGTCGCCGCGCCGGGGCCCGGTGACGCGCCCGCCGAGCCTGCCGCGCGGGACCAGGCCGCCGACGC
>NZ_JASCXL010000141.1:0-23250 GCF_030010595.1 Streptomyces sp. CC224B
TTCCAGCCCGTCCGGCGTTTGAGGACGAGGCGCGGAGCGCCGAAAAGCGGGGTCCAGGGGCGGCAGCCCCTGGTTACGGGAAAGGGGCGGGACTGGGGCGCCCCCCGCGAGGGCCCCCGGGAATAAGCGGAGCCCCCCTCCTGTTGCCCCTCGGCAGAGGTTCCGCACGACAGCAGCAGGAGGCCCCCGTGGCAACGGACGAACACGGTCACAAGACGCCCGACGCGACAGCGGAGGGGATACGGGCCGAGCCCCGCGGCAGCGCCCCCACGCCCCTGTCCGTCCTGGACCTCGTGACCGTCGGCTCGGGCCGCACCGCCACCGACGCCCTGCGCACCAGCGTCGCCCTCGCCAAGCTCGCCGAGTCCCGCGGCTACCACCGCCACTGGGTGGCCGAGCACCACTCCATGCCCGGCGTGGCCTCCTCCTCCCCGGCCGTGATCCTCGCCCACCTGGCCGCCCACACGACCCGCATCCGCCTCGGCTCGGGCGGCGTCATGCTGCCCAACCACGCCCCCCTGGTGATCGCGGAGCAGTTCGGCACCCTGGAGGCCCTGGCCCCGGGCCGCGTCGACCTGGGCCTCGGCCGGGCCCCGGGCACGGACGGCGCCACCGCGGCCGCCCTGCGCCGCACGGAGCGGCTGAACGAGGGCGCCGACGACTTCCCCCAGCAGCTCGCGGAGCTGACCCGGTTCCTCGACGACGACTTCCCGGACGGGCACCCCTACGCCCGCATCCACGCGGTCCCGGGCCCCGTGCAGGCCACGTCCCCCGGCGGCGTGCAGTCCCCGCACCGCCCGCCGGTCTGGCTGCTCGGCTCCTCCGGCTTCAGCGCCCGCCTCGCGGGCGTGCTCGGCCTGCCCTTCGCCTTCGCGCACCACTTCTCGGCGCAGAACACGCTCCCCGCGCTCGACCTGTACCGCGAGTCGTTCCGCCCGTCGGCCGTCCTCGACGCGCCGTACGCCGTCATCGGCGTCTCCGCGCTCGCCACGGACGACGAGGAGGAGGCCCGCCGCCAGGTCATGGCCGCCGCCCTCAACATGGTCCGGCTGCGCACCGGCCGCCCCGGCCTCGTGCCCACGCCCGAGGAGGCGGCGGCGTACCCGTTCACGGAGCTGGAGCGGGACTTCGTCACGAGCTGGAACAGCAACGTCGTCCACGGCACCGCCGACCAGGTCCGCGCGGGCCTCGACGACCTCGCCAAGCGCACCGGCGCCGACGAGCTGATGCTCACCGCCAACGCGCACGGCGGCGACGTCCGGCTGCGCAGCTACGAGCTCATCGCCGACGCCTACGGACTGCCCCACGAGCCGGTGCCCGCCGATCCCGGCGGCTCCTGAACTCCGGTGACGCCGGGTGCCGCCCCCTCACGGGGGTGGGGGCGGCACCCGGGCAGGCGTCACGGCGCCACGGTCGCAGGGCGCCACGGCCTCACGCGGCCGTCGCGGGCAGGCGCCCGGCTCCCAGGAGCACCGAGATCCGGTCCGCCGCCACGGCCCGGGAGTACAGCCACCCCTGCCCGGTGTCGCAGCCGATCCGGCGCAGCCGCTCGGCCTGCCCGGCGGTCTCCACGCACTCCGCGGTGACGGTGAGGCCGAGCTGGTGGGCGAGGCGCACCATGGCCTCCACGATCACCTCGTCGGCGGGGTTGGCGAGCCCGTCCCCGTGCCCGCCCGTGTTCCCGTCCGCGTACGACTCCTCGTACTGGAAGCCCCGGACGAACGACCCGTCCAGCTTGAGCACGGACACCGGGAGGCGGCTGAGGTAGGCGAGGTTGGAGTAGCCGGTGCCGAAGTCGTCGATGGCGATGCGCACGCCCATCTCGCTGAGCGCCTGGAGGGCCTGGAGCGGGCGTCCGGCGGAGCCCATGACCGCGGACTCGGTCAGTTCGAGCTGGAGGAGCTGGGGGGCGAGCCCGGTCTCGGCGAGGATCTCCGCGACGTCCGCGACGAGGTCGGAGTCCCAGACCTGCCGCACGGCGACGTTCACGCTCACGAACACCGGCGGCCGTTCGGGGTGTTCCACCTGCCAGCGGCGCGCCTGGAGGCAGGCCGTGCGCAGCACCCAGCGGCCGAGCTGGACGATCGAGCCGTCCTCTTCCGCCAATCCGATGAACCGATTCGGCGTGAGCAGTCCGAACTGCGGATGGTCCCACCGGACGAGGGCCTCCACGCCGTGCAGGCCGCCGTCCTCCATGCCCACGAGGGGCTGGTAGTCCAGGACGAACTCGCCGCGCTCGACGGCGGGCCGCAGCGAACTGGCCAGCGCCTGCCGGGTCATGCGGTGCGCGTTGCGCTCCGGGTCGAAGAGCGTCCAGCGGGCCTTGCCGTCGGTCTTCGCCCAGTACAGCGTCGTGTCGGCGGCCTGCATCAGGCCGGTCGTGGTGGTCCCGGCGGCGCGCCGCTCGACGACGCCGATGGACGCCGAGAGGGACAGCCGCTGCCCGGACAGCTCGAACGGCTCCTGCAGGGCCGCCAGCGCGGCGTCGGCCAGCTCCGCGAGCTGGTCCGTGCCGGTGGAGTCCTCCACGAGCAGCGCGAACTCGTCCCCGCCGAGCCGGGCCACCAGCGGCGCGGAGGTCCTGCCGTAGGCGGCCCGGTCGGCGCAGGCGGTCAGGCGTTCGGCGACGGCGGCGAGCAGCCGGTCCCCGACGCGGTGCCCGAGCGTGTCGTTGACCGCCTTGAACCCGTCGAGGTCCAGGTAGCACAGGCCGACGCGGCCGGTGCTCGTGTCGTCGTACGCCCCCGCCTCCAGGGCGGTGGCGAGCCGCTCGAAGAACAGCGCGCGGTTGGGCAGCCGGGTCACCGGGTCGTGCATCTGGAGGTGGCGCAGCCGGGCCTGGAGGTCGCGCCGGGCGCTGATGTCGGCGGCGGCGAGCAGGACCGTGCCGGGCCCCTGCCGCTCGCCGGGCAGCGGCGAGACGGTGATCTGCGTCCACAGGGAGTGCCCGTCGGGATGTTTGAGTCTGCGGGTACAGCGCAGTTTGGCCTGCCGGCTGCGGAGCACCTCCAGGTAGGCGTGCCAGGTGCGGGTGTCCGACGCCAGGTCCACCAGGTCGGCGGCGACCCGTCCCGGCAGCTCGGCGTGGTCCGCCCCGAGCAGGGTGGCGAACGCGTCGTTGGCGCAGACGACGAGCCCCTCGCTGTCGACGACGGCGAGGGGGAGGGGCGCCGCGGCGAAGGCCGCGCGGTAGTCGGCTGTGTGCCGGACGGGGGGCCCGGCGACACCGCATTGATTACGCTCTGTTACGGCAGGCCGGGTGCGGCCCGGTACTGCGACCGCCGTGGCGGTCGGCCTTTCGGACGTTCCGTTCACCGCTTGCTCCCGCAGTGCGATTGATCGAGCAGGTCGATGGGGCCCCTGTTCCTGGCGGGTCCGGGGAGGCGATCGGCCGGTGGCGGGCGGCCGACGGGGCCCGGAAAGTGTGCCGATCATAGAGGGTGGCCCGCGGCGCCTCCAGCCGCCGCACTCCGCGGAGACGGTCCGTCCGTCCGTGGCAGATCGTTTCTGCTCGGCCTGTTACCGCTTCCTTTCTGCGACGATCGCTTGTGACGGTGAGTGAGCACCGGGTGGGTGGCCTTCTCGACCATGTTCACTCGGTCAGGTCAGACAAACTGGGCGAACTTCAGCAAATCACCACAGGGTGGGTGGGGTGTCCCGCATTCCGCACCCGGAGGTCGACGTGGAGCGTCAGCTCCGTCCCAGGCCGCTCACCCGTGGAGGGGAGAGGCTGCGCACCGCGGCCACGCTGTTCACCTGCCTGACCGCCATGGCCGCGACGTCCCTGGTGGCTGGGCCGGCGGTCGCCCACGGCCCGGCGGGTCCGTGCGCCCTGCGGCGCACGTCGGCCCACCACTCGGAGGGGCTCGACACCTGGAACGCCGCCTATCCTCGCCCCGCCAGGGTCCGCGACGCCGTCATGGTCTTCCTGTCCTTCCCGGACTCGCCGCCCGCGACGACGCCCGCGGAGCTGGCCGCGGACCACTTCCCCGCGACCGGCGACTTCTTCGCCCGTGCCTCGTACGGGCGGTTCCAGTTGCGCGCGCATCCCCAGTCCGAGTGGATCCGGATGCCGAAGCCGTCCACCGCGTACGCCATAGCGCGCGACTGGGACGCCCGGCGGCGCGCCGCGTACCTGCGGGACGCGCTGGCCGCGGCGGATCCGCACGTGGACTTCTCCGCGTACGACATCGTGTACCTCGTCGCGGACCCGGACGCCCCGGGCGTCGACTCGGACGCCACGAAGGTCGTGAACCTCGACCGGCCGCTGCGCGTGGACGGCACCGGCATCCGCCGGATCGTCACGGTCTTCGAGCGCCACCCGCCGGACCGCAACGTCCTCGCCCACGAGACGGGGCACGTCTTCGACCTGCCGGACCTGTACCACCGCCCGACCGGCGGCGAGGGCGACTGGGACACGCACGTCGGCGACTGGGACGTCATGGGCAGCCAGTTCGGCATGGCCCCGGACCTGTTCGGCTGGCACAAGTGGAAGCTGGGCTGGCTGGACCCGCGCCAGGTGGTGTGCGTGCGCGGGGACGCCCGGCGGCTGACCCTGGAGCCCCTCTCGGTGCCGCCCGCCCGCGGCGAGGTCGGCGGCACCAAGCTGGCCGTCGTCCGCACCGGCCGGGGCAGCGTCGTGGCGATCGAGGCGCGCGGTGCCGCGGGCAACGACCGGGAGACGTGCAGCGAGGGCGTCCTCGTGTACCGCGTGCGCGGCGACACGGCGTCGGGCCGCGGCCCCGTCAAGGTCGTGGACGCTCATCCGCGCACGGAGGCGTGTTGGGGCGAATCGGTCTATCCGCCCCTCGCGGACGCGCCGGTGCGCGCCGGGGAGAGCTTCACGGTGCCGGGCACGGGCGTGCGCGTCGGTGTGGAGGGGCGCACGGCAACGGGTTCCTGGACGGTGGAAGTGACCCCGACCTGACCCTCACCAGGCGCCACCCACCGCGGGAGGCCCCTCACGCTGCGTGAGGGGCCTCGCCGTCGGATTCCGTGACGGACGGACGGCACGGACAAGCCCCCGGGCCCCCTGCGTCGACCGAGGCCGCCCCGCGACGGGACGGCAAGGCTCTGTTCGCTCCTGCGAAGAGCACTCCCCGCGAACCCGCCCTTTGCAGCTCTGCCCTGATGGGGATGTGGGCGGAGGAGCCCCACGGCGCACGGTGAAGCCGCGCAGAACGACAAGGGCGGGGCCAGCACGCGCTCCCCGCGAACCCGCCCTCTCCAGCCCCACCCGAGGGGGGTGTGGGTGGCGAAGCCCCCACCAAGCGCGGCGAAGCCGCGCAAAAACAACGATGGCGAGCCAGGTTCGCGCGTTCCGCGAACATGCCTCGCCATCGTCATCGTGCGCCGCCAGGGACTCGAACCCCGGACCCGCTGATTAAGAGTCAGCTGCTCTAACCAACTGAGCTAGCGGCGCCTGCTGACGTCGTAGACCTTAGCACTCTGATCGCCGCGACGAAAAATCGATATACGCACCGCGGATCCGGCGGTCACCCGCGCGGCCCGCACGCACGCCCACAGCACCACATCGGGCCCCGGCAGCCAGGGCGTCCGGCTGTCGGGGGCGACCACCCAGCGTGACCCCGTGGGGTAGGGCCCCGCCGTGAGGGGCGGCACGGTGACGGCGTCCCCCGCCCCGTGGCACAGCGGCGACGGCACGGCGGGGCTCCACTCCTCCCACTCCAGGAGCGAGGGCAGCCGCTGGGCGGTGCCGGGCGCGGCGAAGAGCAGGAGGCGGCCCCGGTGCAGGGCGACGGGGCCCGGCCCCGGGCCCTCGCGCCACAGCCGGCCCACCATCCGCCGCCCGAACACGGCGGGCACGCTCACCACGTCGAAGACGGTCCCGCAGGACAGCACGGCCGGGGCGCCGGGCCGCTCCCGCCAGTCGCTGAGCACCCGGCGCGGATGGGTCTCCGCGGAGGCGAGCCAGGCGGCGCCGTCGGCAGTGACGTGAGAGACGCTCATGACACTCACAGGTACCGGACGGGCGTCACGGCGTCCGCGGACTTCCCGGAAACCGGGACGGGCCCCCACCGCCGGGAGTACCGTGCCCCCTCCGGCATATGCCGGAGGCCGTGGACCCCAGGGTGATCCCGGGGGCCGGGGCCCTGGGCCTCAGGGGGTGTCCGGGCTCTCGCGGCGCAGCAGGTCCCGGCCGAACTCCACCATCTTCTTGGCGTAGTCCTCGGTCCACTGCGCGCGCTCGGCGATGTCCGCCGGAGTGAGCCGGTCGAACCGCCGCGGGTCGGCGAGCTGCGCGGCCGCGATCGCCTGGTACTCCACGGACCGGTCGGCCGCCGCGCGGAACGCGAGGGCCAGCTCGGTGGCGCGGGCCAGGAGCTCCCGCGGGTCCTCGACGGACTCCAGGTCGAAGAAGTGCTCCGGGTCCCGGGCGGCTTCCGCGGGCTCGAAGAGCAACGGCGCGGGGCGCATGCGCTTGCCCTGGGCCTCGGATTCCGCCATCGTCGCGTTCCTTCCTCGTATACCGCCGTGCGGACCCATTGTCCCTTGCCCCGCAAGGGCGCGGGGGACCCCCGGGGCCGGAGCCCGGCCCCGGTCAGGGGCGCCAGGGGACGCGGTGGGCCGAGAGGTGGTCCCACGTCGTCATCATCGCGTCCCAGCCGTCGGGGAACTTCACCGTCACCCCCAACTGCACCGGCTCCGTGTCCGGATGGTCGTCGAGCAGCGCGTCCACCCCCGCCCGGCACACCACGACGCAGGCGTGCCGGTGCCGCGAGGCGAGCACGCACAGCCGGCCCGTCTCCAGGTGGAACGCCGTCGCGTCCGGCCGCCCCGACAGCGGGTGCAGCACCACCGTGACGTCGTACTCCCGCCCCTGGAGCCGGTTGGCGGTGTCCACGGTGACGTCCACCACGCCGAGGTCGGCGAGCGCGGCCCGGACGGCCGCCGCCTGGTCCCGGTGCGCGGTGCCCACCGCCACCCGGTCCGCGGTGAGCGGCGCGGGCTCCGCCGACCGCTCCGACGTCGTCACCCCGCCCCGGTCGAGCAGCCGCCGCACCACCAGCGCCACCGCCCGCACGGCTTCGGGGTCGGTGCGCGGCGTGTGCCGGGCGGGCAGTTCGAGCAGCCCCCACCCGGTGGCGGCGGCCTCGTCGATGACCCGGTCGGGCCCGGAGCCGTCCGAGGGCACCCCGAAGTCCAGCGCCCGGTCCCCGGGGCCCGTACCGCTGCGGAACGGCGTGAACGGATAGAACGCGTCCGACACCAGCGGCGCCGCCGACGCGGGCAGCCGCCAGGACACCGGCAGGCGGTGCTGCGGCAGCTCCGGGTTGTGCGCGAGCAGGGTGGACACCGCGCTGGCCGACGGGTCGTAGGCGAGCCCGGCCCACTGCTCGGCCTCGGCGATCGCGAACGGGTCCAACTGGCCGGGGTCGCCCACGAACAGCGCCCGCTCGAAGAGCCCGGCCACGGCGAGCAGCCCGTCGGAGCGCATCTGGTACGCCTCGTCGACGATGGCGTGCCCCCACGGCTCGACGCCCCGCACGTGCGCCCACTTCGCCGCCGTGGACACCACCACGTCCAGGCCCGCGAGGTCGGCCGCCTTCGTGGACTTCTTCACGTTCGCCAGCGCGTCCAGCGCCTTGTCGTACGGGTCGGAGTCGCTGCTGTGCAGCCGCCCCACCGGCAGCTCCGGGTCCTTCTCGGCGAGGCGCAGGACCAGGTCGTCGACCTGGGCGTTGGTCTGCGCGACGACCATCAGCGGGCGGCCCGCCGCGGCCAGTTCGCGGGCGGCCCGCACGACGAGCGTGGACTTGCCCGCGCCGGGCGGCGAGTCCACGACCACGCCGCGGTGCGTGCCGTGCAGCGTGTCGCGGAGGATCGCGTCGGTGGCGCGGGCGGCCGCGGCGGCCGGGTCGAAGGAGGCGGGGGAAGCCGGGGAGGCCGGGGAGGCCCAGGGAGCAGGGGTCACAGGGTGTCCTCCGCGGTCACGGGGTCGGGGGATTCGGCGGCGGCGTCCGGCGGGCCGCCGTGCGTCCACGGGGTGTCCTCCGGGTCGGGCAGCTTCGGCCCGCCCCGCTGCTCGTGCTCGAACAGGGTCCAGCACAGCCGGTCGCCGACCTCGGGCACCGACCCGGGCTCGGGCTCCTTGCCGCGCCCCATCTTGTCCAGGATCCGCAGCACCACCGCGGGCCCGTCCCCGCCGCCGGGCCCGTCCGCGCCACCGTCGGCCGCCGCGTCGGTGGCGTACGTCACGAACTGCGCGGCCTGGGGCCTGCCGTCCAGGGAGCGGTACACCTTCACGCCCTCGTCCAGGTGCGGCCGGTCCGCCGTGCGCACGGTGACCAGGGGGCGCGGGCGCGGCGACCTGCCCTCGCCGTACGCCATCACGACCTGGGTGACCTCCCCGGCGAACGCCTCGCCGCGCAGCCGCCGCCCGGCCATCACCAGCGGGTCGTCGAGGGCCTCCTGGGCGTCGAGCCGCGCCTGCTCGCGCTCGCGGGTGGCCAGCTTCTGCGCCGCCGTCACCGCGTCGTCGCGGCGCGGCTGCGGCGGCTCCCCGGCGGCGACCCGGTCGCGGTGCGCGGTGAAGGACCACCGGTCGCTGCGCCAGCGGTCCTCGGCGCGCGGCGCCGCGGGCAGCGCGCACAGCGCGTCGAGCCCGCGCCACACCGCGTCCCAGGTGGGGCGGGTGCGGCTCTCGACGAGGGCGCGGATCTCCCGCTCCGCCGCGGTCAGCTCCGCCAGGCGCGCGTCGGCGGCCAGGCCGTCCTCGGCGGCGGCGAGGGCCGTCCGCGCGCGGTCGTAGGCCTCGACGGCCGGGGCCAGCAGGTCGTTGTCGAAGGCCGGGTCGGTGGCCGGGCCCGCGGGCGGGCACAGCAACTGCCCGGCGGCGTCCCGCGCGAGCTCCGCGCGCAGCGCCGCCTCGGCGGCCGAGCCGTCCCCGGGCGCCTCGATCCAGGCGAGCAGCGCGCCCAGGTGCTGCTCCTCCAGGCTCGACTGCCCGGTCGCCCAGTGCCGGGACAGCAGGTCCGTCATGGCGAGGAGCAGCGCCGAGCCGGGGACGCGGGCGCGCTCCCCGAAGTGCGTCAGCCAGCGCCCGAGCAGCGGCACGCGCGGCGGCGCGGGGTGCGGTGCGTCGGGGTCCTGCTCGGCGGTGCGGCGGAACCGCATGGAGCGGCCGAGCAGCCGGACGAACTCGATGCCCGCGCGGCTCGGCACGATCAGCTGGGGCGCGTCCGCGCACAGGTCGACTTCGACCTTGACGCGCTTGCCGGTCTCCGGGTCGGTCTCGGTGCGCTCGGCCGCCTCGACGTCGTCCGCGTACGACTCCACGTACGGCAGCAGCGTGTCGGCGAGCCGTGCGAGGAACGCGAAGCGCAGGTCGCGGTCGCGGGGCTGGGGGACGACGAGCAGCCGCGGCGACGTGCGCTCGGTGCCGACCAGGGCGCCGAGCGGGGCGCCGGCCTCACCCGCCGTGGTGAGCGGCACGAAGACCAGGGGCCGCTGGGAGAGGTGCCGGTGGCAAACCGTGGCCCGGGGCTGGGCCCGGCCGGTGGCCGTCGCCTCCAGCCGGGCCAGGTCGTCGATCAGGGTCATCGGGGGTGCCTCGCCGTCCTCGTGCGGAAGGGGCCGCGCGCGTGCGCGGGGCCCGGCGTGCCGACCGTTCTCACGCCGCCCCTCCCGCCAGTGCCTCGGCCCGCAGCTCCCCGGCGCGGCGCAGGGCCGCCACCGCCGGGTCGTCCGGGTCCCCGGCCTCGCCGCGGGCGGCGGCCAGGGCCGCCCCCACCGTGGTCAGCGCGCCCAGCTCGGCCCGCAGCGAGCGGCCGAGCGCGGTCACCTCGTCGGCGGCGCGGGCCCGGGCCCGGCAGTGGAAGGCCAGCTCGCAGGCGGCCAGGCACTCGGGGGCGTACGTCGCGGGGACCGCCTCGACCGCGGCGGTCAGCTCGGCGGGGGAGCGGGTGACGTCGAACGTCGTGCCGGGCGGCAGCGCCGCCGCGATCTCCTCGACGCGGGTCAGCCGGGAGAGCTGGCGGCGGGTCACGGAGAGCTGCTTGCGGATGTCCACGGCCGACGCCGCCGGCAGGTTCGAGAAGTCCTTGGGGCACACGAGCAGCACCCGGTGGCGCACCTCGGGGGCCGGGTCGAGGCGGGCGGCGGCGTCCTCCAGGGCGAGGGCGTACACCGCGGACTGGCGGGCGGCGGCGCCCACCTTCGCCGCGTCCGCGGAGCCGTCGACCATCGGGAACGACTTGATCTCCACCACGGTCCAGCTGCCGTCGGGCGCGACGACCACCGCGTCCGGCTCCAGGAAGGCCGGGGTGCCCGCGACGTCGAGCGCCAGCATGGGGTGGTCGAGCAGCGTCCAGGCCCCGGCCGCCGTGGCCTCGCGCAGGGCCAGCTCCGTGCGGGCACTGCGGCCCTCGGGGCCCGCCGCCGACAGGTCCGGCACGCGCGCCTCGCCCGGCACCGGCTCGGGTCCGCCGCCCAGGCGCGCGTGGGTCAGGCGCAGCAGCTCCGCGCCGCCGTCGGCCTTGACCCGCGCCTCGAAGGCGTGCCCGCGCGCGAACGCGAACTGGGACTGGCCGAACGCGGCGGGCGCGCCGAGCGACCGCGCGAGCTCCGCCTTGGGCACCCCGGCGCCGTCGAGCAGGGCCCGTCTGCGGCAGCCCGGGTTCGCCGCGAGCGCGGCGAGGGCGCGGGCGTCCAGCGGCTGCGGGGGTACGTCAGGTCCGCGCAGCTCCGCCAGCCGTCGCCGCAGCGCCGTCCCCGGCGTCCGCGGGGCGGCCGGCCGGCCGGGTGCCCTTGGGGCCCCGGGACCTGCCCCCCGGCTTTCCGCCGGGCTTGGCGCCGGGTTCGGCACCGGGCTTGCGCTGATGGGGAATTCGGTCACCCGCGGAAGTCTGGCATCCGCCACTGACAACGGAGGCGTGGGTGACGGAAGTGGCGGCCCCGACGCCCACCGGCCGGCCCCCGGCCCGCCCGGCTCCGGCGGCGGGCCCGTCGCCGTTCCGGGGCCCGGTGCCGCCCTGCGGGGAGGCCCGGCCCGGGAGGACCGCCGCGAGCACCGGCGCCAGGCGCGCCTTCGCCCGGTCCGCGCCCCGCCGCACCGGCCGGACCAGGAGCAGCCCCACGAGCATCACGGCGATGCCGGCGAGCGCGTCGAAGAAGTAGTGGTTGGCGGTGCCCATGACGACGACCGTGGTCAGCAGCGGGTAAGCCACCGCCGCCGCCCGGACGAGCGGTGTGCGCCCGTGCCGCCACAGCATCACGCCGCACCACAGGGACCAGCCGACGTGCAGGCTCGGCATCGCCGCGTACTGGTTGGTCATGCCGCCCAGGCCGCGCGGCGCGCTGGCCTGGCCGCCCCACCAGCCCCAGTCGCTGTACTGCGCCATCGTGTCGACGAACCCGTGGCTCGCGTCCAGCAGGCGCGGCGGGCAGGTCGGCATCAGCGAGAAGCCGACCAGGCCGATGAGCGTGGAGACCATCAGCCAGGTGCGGGCGGCCGTGTAGTGCACGGCCCGGCTGCGGAACAGCCAGACCAGGACCAGTGGCGTCACCAGGTAGTGCAGCGACGCGTACCAGAAGTCGGCGGGGACGCCGAGGGAGGCGTGCGCGGTGAACAACCGGTTCAGCGGGTGTTCCAGGTTGAGGTTCAGGGCCTTCTCGACCCGCAGGATCGCCAGGCCGTGGTCGACGGCCGTCGTGACGTCGCCGCGCGCGAGCAGCCGGCCCGCCGAGTACGCCCCGTACACCAGCAGCAGCAGCGGCAGCTCGGTCCACCAGCGCGGGCGCGAACCGGGACCTCCGAACAACCGGAATCCGGATATGCCGCCGTTGCCGGCGCCCTGTGCCTCGGTCTGCGGCATCCGGTGGGTCCCCCATCTCATTTCACGCGCTGTTCCCGCTCGGTTCTCGCGGCTCCGGCCGCTGGGTCACTTTACGGCGTGCGCGAGGGCCCACGAGCCATGCCCCTGGTCGTCTTAGACGCAGAGATCGGCGCGCGGGTTGCGTCCCGGGCGGGTGAGTGATGATGGAGTCAAACAGAAGGGCACATGAGACGGCGGACCGTCACTTGTCCGCTTTTGTCCGGGCTTATTTGCGGCATACCGCCCGCCCCGGCTCCTCTCCGCCCGCCCCGCACCCGTCGAGGAAGGTTTCCCATGGCACCGCGCATCCTGCTGGCCCGGCACGGACAGACGGAGTGGTCGCTGTCCGGCAAGCACACCGGCAGGACCGACATCCCGCTCCTGGAGGAGGGCAGGCGCGGCGCGAAACTGCTCGGCGAACGGCTGCACCGCGCGCCCTACGACGGCCTGCCGGAGGTCGAGGTGCGCACCAGCCCGCTGTCCCGCGCGCGGGAGACGTGCGAACTGGCCGGCTTCGGCGACCGGGCCGCGGAGTGGGACACCCTGATGGAGTTCCACTACGGCGCCTACGAGGGCATGACCCCGGCGGACATCCAGGCCGTCCGGCCCGGCTGGTTCATCTGGCGCGACGGCGTGCCGGACGGCGAGACCCTCGCCGAGGTCTCCGCGCGCGCGGACGAGGTCGTCGCCTGGGCGCGCGAGGCGGACCGCGACGTGCTCGTCTTCGCCCACGGCCACATCCTGCGCGCCATCGGCGCCCGCTGGCTCGGCGAGGACATCGCCTTCGCCTCCCGCATCCGGCTCAACCCGACGTCCCTGTCGGTCCTGGGCTGGGCCTACGGGCAGCCCGCGATCGAGGCGTGGAACGACACCGGGCACCTCGCCGGCTGACCCGGCGGCCCGGTCACACCCGCGCGCGGGACGCGTGGTCCTCCAGGAACGCGCTCACCCCGGCCGCGCGCCGGTGCGGCAGCAGCACCCGCGCGGTGGTGGCGAGCATCCCCTGGATACGGGACGACTGCACCTCGTCCAGGAGCGCGAGGACCCGCTGCCCCGCCGCCGCGGCCTCGTCCGGGCGGCCCGCGCGGGCCAGGTCGTCGGCCAGCTCCGCGGTGTACAGGGCGATGTTGCGGGTGAACTGGGGCGTTCGCGCCACCGCCACGTCCACCGCCCGGTGCGCGTGCCGGGCGGCGCGCTCCCAGTGGCCGAGCGCCGACCAGCACTGCGCCTCCAGGCCCGCCACCTCGGCCGGACCGTAGAACGTCATCCACTCCGGGTCCCGCCCGTCCGGCCCCTGGTCGAACAGGGCGTGCGCCCGGGCCAGCGCCCGCTCGCAGCCCCCGCGGTCGCCGAGCCCCGCCCAGCCGCCCGCCTCGCGCAGCGCGATCAGCGAAAGCAGCCGGGACGAGCCCAGGTGCCGGGCGGCGCGCGCTGCGGCCTGCGCCGCCCGGACGGCCTCGCGCGGCCGCCCGGCGTCGCGTGCGAGGAACGCCGTGTTGCAGAAGGCGTGCGCCTCCAGGCCCGGGTCGCCGGACATCCGGGCCGTCGCCAGGGCCTCCGCGTAGTGCGAGCGGGCGTCGTCGAAGCGGCCCGAGTCGTGCGCGAGCCAGCCCACGGAGATGGCGAGCTCGCCCGCCCCCGCGTACAGCCGGTCCGTGGTGCCCGGCCCGGAGGTGCCCGCGTCGAGCAGGGCGTACGCGGTGCGCAGCGGGGCGGCCGCGCGCCGGTACAGGCCGTCGGCGCCGTGCCGGTCGTCGAGCAGCCGGATCCGGCGCACGGCCTCCTCGACCGCGCTCACCTCGGCGTCGCCCGCCGTGCGGGGCCCGGACACCGCCGCTGCCTCGGCGGCGCCGCCCAGCGGCAGCGCCGCCAGGGAGGCGGCGGCCACCGTGGCCGTCCCGCCCGTCATGAATGCGCGGCGCCGCACGTCGCTCTCCTCGTCGCCGTTGTTCCTTCGGATGTCCCGGCCGTGGTGCCGGAGCCCGTCCGGTACGGCCGGGCTCCCCAGGGTGTACGCCGTCGGCGCCTCAGGTTCCGTACGCGCCCCCCGGCCGCGTACCGCCTCGCGCGGCGCGAAGCCGAGGTCCGTCAGCGTCCGGCCGGGGAACATGTGCAGGAACACCCGCTCGTACGCGTAGTTGGGGCAACGGATCTCGCCCGCCTCGACGCGGCCGACGTAGCGCGCGTCGCAGCTCACCCGCTCGCCGATCTCGCGCGCGGCGCGCCGCACCAGGGCCGCGAACTCGCCCGGCGAGCGCTGCCCGCGCAGCTGCCGGAAGGCGAGGTTCGGCCGTGGTGGCGGGGGCGACGAGGCCCTGGAAGACGACGCCATGCCGGTTCCTCTCGTGGGGGCCGGGGCCCTCTCGTGGGGGGACCGTGCCGGCGGTCCCGAAGTGGGGTCCCGCTGCCCGCCCCTCGCGCTGTTCCCGCCGGTCCGGCCGTGTCCTGGCGGGGCAAGAACGTACCCGCTGTGACAGCGCGGTGACGCGGAGTTTGGCTACAAACCGGATATCTCATCCGTGATCTGCCATGAACTGCCATCCTTTGCGGCGGCGTGGCGCCGTAGCCGTGCACGCGGCGGCGCGTTGTACCAGTGCGGAGAGGGAGCGGAGCGGCTCCGCCCCCGCGCGAGGAGGGGTTCCCTTGTGGGAGGTCGGCATGGAGAACAGCGAACCCGGGGGCTCACTGACCACGGCGCGGCACCGGCCGAGCCAGGACCGCAGCGCGGGGCCCGGCGGCGCCGAGCCGTGCGGCCCCGCCCACCAGGGCCACCGGCCCCGGACCCTGTACACCGTCCACTCCTCGTACGCCCCGCACGCCCCCGCCCCCCGCGCCGACCACGAGCACTGCGACCTCGTGACCGTGCCCGCCCGGCAGGGCCTCGAAGCCGTCGACATCCTGCGCCGGGGCGCCGGTGACGAGGCCGTGGGCCCCGTCCTGCACGACGGCACCTGCGACACCCTCGGCTTCCTGGTCCCGCCCGGCACCGCCGCGTGCTGGGACCTGCCGGGCAGCGCCTGTACGCAGACCTTCGGCGGCAGCGGGGTCGTCGCCCAGGGGCCGCCCGCCCCTCCGCCGGTCGCCGGTACGGGGTGGCTGGTGCCGCCCGGTGCGGCTGAGCCGGTTACGGATCCGGTGGTGTTGCGTGCTGCGCTTGGTGAGGCGCGGCGGATGATCGAGGCCGCGGACAACTGCCGCTGAGCCCTGCCCCCACCCACCCGCCCTCGCCGGCCTCCGGCCTGGGTCCTCAATCGCCGGACGGGCTGGAATCGTCGTGCGTCCCGCCGCCGTCGCCTGCCGGAGCGTTCCCCACCCACCCGCCCTCCCATCGGCCTGGCGGCCTCGTCCTCAATCGCCGGACGGGCTGGATGCGTCCCGCGTCCCGCCGTCGACGGCTGCCCGTGCGCTTTTTCATCGGCCTGGCGGCCTCGTCCTCAAACGCCGGACGGGCTGGCAACGTCCGCTGGGTGTCGTCGGCGGTTGGCGGGGAGCCGACGACGGTGGGTCGGGGAGATTGCAGCCTGTCCGGCGTTTGAGGACGGGGCGCGGAGCGCCGATCAAAGGGGGAGAGGGGCGGAGCCCCAGACGGAAGTAGCGGGGGCCCGGGGGCGGCAGTCCTCGGTTTCGGGGAGGGGTGGGGCTGGGGCGCACCCGCGAGGGCGCACTCCCACCCACCCGGCGATAATGAGGGGATGGCGAGGAGCAAGCGGGGAGGACGGCAGACGCGCGAGGCCCTGGTCGAACAGGTGGACGGCGGCCTCGCCGAACTCCTGCCGGACCGCGACCGCCCCCACGCCTGGACCCTCCTCCTCGACGGCGCCCCCCAGTCCCACGTCGACCTCGCCGACCCCGCCCACCTCGACTTCGAGTACCAGCGCAGACTCGGCCACGTCGCCGACCTCACCGCCCCGCCCGGCACCCCCGTGCACGCCCTGCACCTCGGCGGCGGCGCCTTCACCCTCGCCCGGTACATAGCCGCCACCCGCCCCCGCTCCACCCAGCAGGTGGTCGAGCGGGACACCGCCCTCGTCGGCCTGGTGCGCCGCGCGCTGCCGCTCGACCCGCAGGCACGCGTGCGCGTGCGGGGCGCCGACGCCCGCGAGGGGCTCGCGAAGGTGCCCGACGGCTGGGCGGACCTCGTGATCGCCGACGTGTTCAGCGGTGCGCGCACCCCCGCGCACCTGACCTCCGTGGAGTTCCTCGGCGACGTACGCCGTGTCCTGAAGCCCGGCGGCCACTACGCCGCCAACGTCGCCGACGGGCCCCCGCTGCGCCACCTGCGCGGGCAACTGGCCACCGCCGCCGCCGTCTTCCCCGAGCTCGCCCTGGTCGCCGACCCGGCCGTGCTGCGCGGCAAACGCTTCGGCAACGCCGTGCTCGTCGCCTCCGCGCACCCTCTGCCCCTCGCCGAACTGACCCGGCGCAGCGCGGGCGACCCGCACCCGGCGCGCGTCGAACACGGGCGCGCCCTCGCCGACTTCAGCGGCGGCGCGGCCGCCGTCACGGACGCGAGCGCGGTCGCCTCGCCCGCGCCCCCGCCCTCGGTGTTCCGCTAGCCGGTCCCGGCCCGTCCGTACGTCCGTAAGCCCGTACGTCCGTAAGCCTGTACGTCCGTAAGCCTGTACGTCAGTGCGTCAGTGCGTCAGTGCGTCAGTACGTCGTGACGTCCACCCGGGGCGCGCGGTCGTGCCACACGCAGAACACCGACACCCGGTCGGCGCCCGAGGTGAACTCCACGCGGATCCACGCCGGTGCCTTCCACACCCGCATCGACCAGCCCGGCGCGGGCGACGCCGACACCAGCGCCGCCGCGTCCCGGCCCAGGTCGAACACGACCCGGCCGCCGTCGGTGCTGTAGCCCCGCACGTGCCCGGACGACCGGCCGGACCCGGCGGACCGCTCGGGTCGCTCCGGCCGTTCGGAGGGACCGCGGGACGGCGGCCGCGCCGTGGCCGTCTCCCGCCGCGGTGGCTCGGCGGACGCCCGGGGCCGGGGCGGCGGCGTCGGGCGCGGTGATGGTGCCGGACCCGGGCGGTGCGTGGACGACGACACCGGGTCGTCCGCGTGGTCACGCGCGGTGAGCGGGACCGCGCGCGGCGGATCGTAGGCGGTGCCCGCCATCACGGTGTGCACGCCCCACCACGAGAGCGTGACCGCCGCGCCCGTGGCGAGCGACCACGCGCCGGCGCCCAGGAGACCTCTGCGCATCGCCGGCCATAGTGCACCACCGCCCCCGCGGTGGCCAGAAAACGAGCCCCGTGGCGGCATCCGTCGCCGGACATGCCGCCCAAGTCCGGGCCAAAAGTCCCTCCGGGCACCGGGGGCGTCCGCATGGCGTACGGTGCCGCCCATGGCTCGTGTGCTCGTCGTCGAGGACGACCAGTTCGTCCGCTCGGCCCTCATCCGGCACCTCTCCGACGCCTCCCACACCGTACGGAGCGTCGGCACCGCCCTGGAGGCGCTGCGCGAGGTCGCCCACCACTGCTTCGACGTCGTCATCCTCGACCTCGGGCTGCCCGACCTGGACGGGGGCGAGGCGCTGAAGATGCTGCGCGGCGTCACCGACGTACCCGTGATCGTCGCGACCGCCCGCGACGACGAGGCGGAGATCGTCCGGCTCCTCAACGATGGCGCCGACGACTACCTGACCAAGCCGTTCTCCGTCGAGCACCTCTCCGCGCGGATGGCCGCCGTGCTGCGCCGCACCCGCGGTTCCGGCGAGGCGCCCGCGAGCCGCGTCCTGCGCGTCGGCGGGCTCGCCGTCGACCCGCTGCGCCGCCGGGCCGAACTGGACGGCACCCCGCTCGACCTGACCCGCCGTGAGTTCGACCTGCTCGCCTTCCTCGCCGGGCGCCCCGGCGTCGTCGTACCGCGCCGGGAGCTCCTCGCCGAGGTGTGGCAGCAGAGCTACGGCGACGACCAGACCATCGACGTGCACCTGTCCTGGCTGCGCCGGAAGCTCGGCGAGACCGCCGCCAACCCCCGCTACCTGCACACTCTGCGGGGCGTCGGCGTGAAGCTGGAGCCGCCGCGGTGACCCCCGCGCGCCGGGCCGCGCCGTGAGGTGGGCGCTGGTGAAGGTGTGCCTGGCCGTCACCACGATGGTCGTGGCCGCCTTCGCCGTCCCGCTCGGCCTGGTCATCCAGGAGATGGCCCGCGACCGCGCCTTCTCCAACGCCGAGCGGCACGCTGCCGGCATGGGGCCCACGCTGTCCATCACCACCGACCGCGCCGAGCTCACCCGGGCCGTCGCCACCTCTGAGGCGGGCGGCGAGGGGCGGATGGCCGTGCACGTCCCGGCCGTCGGCACCCACCCCGCGCTGACCATCGGCGAGCGCCGCGCCGATCCGCGCGCCGTCGCCGCGGCCCGCGGGCAGGGCCGCGCGAGGACGGTCACCGTCCCCGGCGGCTACGCGCTCCTGCAGCCCTTCGCCGTCGGCTCCGGGGAGATCGCCGTGGTCGAGATCCACGTGCCGGAGCGCGAGGTCAGCAACGGCGTGACCACGGCGTGGCTGGTGCTCGCGGGCGTCGGCGTCGCCCTCGTCATCGGCTCGGTGGCCGTCGCCGACCGGCTCGGCGTCCGCATGGTCCGGCCCGCCAGACGCCTGGTCGGCGCCGCCCGCGACCTCGGCGAGGGCAGGCTCGGCGCCCGCGTCCCGGAGGAGGGGCCCACCGAACTGCGGCTCGCCGCCGTGGCGTTCAACTCCATGGCCGACCAGGTCGTCGGCCTCCTCGCCAACGAGCGGGAACTGGCCGCCGACCTGTCGCACCGGCTGCGCACCCCGCTGACCGTGCTGCGCCTCAACACCGCCTCGCTCGGCGACGGGCCCGCCGCCGAGCAGACCCGCGCCGCCGTGGAGCAACTGGAGCGCGAGGTCGACACGATCATCCGCACCGCCCGGGACGCCAAGCCCCGCACGGTGGCCGCCGGGCCCGGCGCGGGCTGCGACGCCGCCGGTGTGATCCGCGAGCGGATGGCGTTCTGGTCGGCGCTCGCCGAGGACGAGGGCCGCGAGGCCCGGGTCGCGGGCGTCGAGCGGCCCGTGTGGGTGCCGGTGGCGCGCGCCGACCTGGCCGCCGCCCTCGACGCGCTGCTCGGCAACGTCTTCCGGCACACCCCGGAGGGCACCGCCTTCGCCGTGGACGTGCACAGCGGCGACGACGCGGTGATCGTCCTCGTCTCCGACGCCGGGGACGGCATCGCCGACCCCGAGGCGGCCCTCGCCCGGGGCGGTTCCGGGACCGCGGTCGGCTCCACGGGGCTAGGCCTCGACATCGCGCGCCGCCTGGCCGAGTCGACCGGCGGCGACGTGCGCGTGGGCCGCTCGGTGCTCGGCGGGACGGAGATACGGCTGTGGCTCCAGCGCGGGACCGCCCGGCCGTCGGCGGGACGCCGGGCCGCCCGCGCGGTGGTCCGCCGCCGGGGCCGCAAGGCGCCGGCCTCCTGACCTGCCGCGGGCCTCCTGAACCGGCACCGGCCTCCTGACTGCCGCGGGCCTCCTGACCTGCCACGGTCTCCTGAACCGCCACCGGCCCCCTGCCCTGCCACGGCCGTGCCCTGCCTGATCTTTAACCGGCCCCCATCCCTTCCTTAAGCCCGCCATAAGGGCCGCTCCGGCACCCCCGGCCGCGGCTAACGTGCTCCGTGGAGCTGCTCCGCACGTCCCCGGGGCAGCCACCCGTACCCCCCACGGGAAACGCGTGCCCCGGCCGTCACCCCCCACCGGCCGGGGCGCGCCCGGGGTCAGTCCTGGGGCCAGGGTTCGGGCAGGGTCCGCGGCAGCTCCCCGCCCGCCGCGACCTTCGCGTACCAGCGGGCACTCGACTTGGGCGTCCGCTCCTGGGTCTCGTAGTCGACGTACACCAGGCCGAAGCGCTTGCCGTAGCCGTACGCCCACTCGAAGTTGTCCAGGAGCGACCACAGGAAGTACCCGCGGACGTCGGCGCCCTCCAGGAGCGCCTGGTGCACCGCCGCCAGGTGCCCGTGCAGATAGCGCACCCGGTCCGGGTCGTGGACGGCGCCGCCCTCGGGCTTGTCCTCGTACGCGGCGCCGTTCTCCGTCACGTACAGCGGGACCCCGGGCGCCTGCGCGGTGTACTCAAGGAGCAGGTCCTTCAGGCCGGTGGGGTCCACCGGCCAGTCCATGGCGGTGAGTTCGCCGGGCGCGCGGTGGAAGGCGACGCGGTCGTCCGCGCCCGGCCAGGGGGAGTGGGCGCTGGCGCCGTGCCCGTCGTGGCGCGGGCCGTCGGGGCCGGCGGCGGACACGACCGCGGGCGTGTAGTAGTTGAGGCCGAGGAAGTCCAGCGGCTGCCGGGTGGCGCCCAGGTCGCCGTCGTGCACGAAGGCCCAGTCCGTGACGCCCGCGGTGTCCGCCAGGAGGTCGTCGTCGTACGTTCCGCGCAGCATCGGCCCGGTGAAGACGCGGTTGGCGAGCGCGTCGATCCGGCGCCGGGCGTCCAGGTCGGCGGGCGACGGGGTGAGCGGGCGCACCGCGCTCGGGTTGAGGCTCACGCCGATCCGGGCGCGGGCGGGCAGGGCCGCGCGCAGCGCCTGGACGCCGAGGCCGTGGGCGAGGTTGAGGTGGTGGGCCGCGCGCAGGGCGGCGGCGGGGTCGGTGCGCCCGGGGGCGTGCACACCCGAGCCGTAGCCCAGGAACGCGCTGCACCAGGGCTCGTTGAGGGTGGTCCACATCTCCACGCGGTCCCCGAGCGCCCCGGCGACGAGCCCGGCGTACTCCGCGAAGCGGTACGCGGTGTCCCGCTCCGGCCAGCCGCCGCCCGCCGGGCCCCCGCCGGGCAGGGCCGACTCCAGCTCCTGCGGCAGGTCCCAGTGGTAGAGGGTGAGCGCGGGCGTGATGCCGTGCGCGAGCAACTCGTCCACGAGCGCGCGGTAGAAGTCGAGCCCGCGCTGCACGGCGGGCCCGCGCCCGGTGGGCTGCACCCGCGGCCAGGACACCGAGAAGCGGTAGGCGGTCAGGCCCAGCTCCGCCATGAGGCGCACGTCCTCGCGCCACCGGTGGTAGTGGTCGCAGGCGACGTCCCCGGTGTCGCCGCCGAGCACCTTGCCCGGGGTGTGGCTGAAGGTGTCCCAGATCGACGGGGTCCTGCCGTCCTCCCTCACGGCCCCTTCGATCTGGTACGCGGCGGTCGCGGCTCCCCACAGGAAGCCGGGGGGAAACCGCAGACTGGCATCGGTCATGGAAGCGCTCCCAAGGGTCGGTACGGATGGGAAGGGGGGGCGGACTGTGTCGCAAGGCTCAGGCGCAACGGGGGCTACGGGCGGGCGGGCGGGAAAACCGCCGCGGAGCGGCGGCGACCGCTCAGGGCGCCCCGCCAGAGAAGGGCGCCCACGCCAGGAAAAGGCCAGCTATCCCTTGACGGCCCCCTGCATGATCCCGCCCACGATCTGCTTGCCGAACAGCACGAACGCGACCAGCAGCGGCAGCGTGCCGAGCAGGGCGCCCGCCATGATCACGGACTGGTCGGGGATCTGCCCCCGGCCGAGCCCGGCGAGCGCGACCTGGACGGTCGGTTCGCCGCCCTGGGTGAGCGCGATGATCGGCCAGAAGAAGTCGTTCCAGGCCATCACGAAGGTCAGCATGCCGAGCACGGCCATCGCGGGCCGCGCCGCCGGGAAGACCACGTGCCAGATCAGCCGCAGGCTGCCGGCCCCGTCCACCCGTGCCGCCTCGATGATCTCCGTGGGCAGCGCCTCGGCCAGGTACTGCCGCATGAAGAACACCCCGAAGGCACTGACCAGCGACGGCAGGATCACCGCCTGCAACTGGTCGGTCCAGCCGAACTCGGCGACCATCATGAACAGCGGTACGACACTGAGCTGTGGCGGCACCATCATCGTGCCGATCACCAGGAGCAGCAGCAGCCCCCGGAAGCGGAACCGCAGCTTGGCGAAGGCGAAGCCGGCGAGGGTGGAGAAGAGCACGGTGCCGACGGTGACCGTGCCCGCCACCACCAGGGTGTTCAGCAGGGCCGTGCCCATGTTGGCGTCGGTCCAGGCGATCTCCAGGTTCTTGAAGAGGTTGCCGCCGAACCAGAAGGGCGGCGGTGTCTGCGCCAGCCGCGTGTTGGTGCGGGAGGCGGCGATCGCCGTCCACACCAGCGGGAAGAGCGAGCCGATGGTGAACAGGGTCAGTACGGCGTACGTCAGCTTCCCGCCGTGCCGGTGCCGTCCGGCGGCGCCTTTCGCCGGGCCGCCGCGGCGCCGCCCCCGGGCGGCCGTCCCGGTCCCTTCGGTGCGCGGCGCGCGCCGGGTCCGTGTCACGTCGGTCATGTCATCCCCTCACGCGCTCTTGCGGATCCACCGGCTGATCGCCCAGTTGAGCAGGCCGATCAGGACGAGGAGCAGGAACATGGTCCAGGCGATCGCCGAGGCCCGCCCGAGGTGCTGGTTGAACCAGCCCTGCTCGTACAGGTACAGGCCGAGCGTCTGGAACTGGTGGTCCGAGCCGCCGGTGGGGCTCGCCCCCTGGCTGAACAGCAGGGGCTCGCCGAAGAGCTGCGTCGCCCCGATGGTCGACACCACGCAGGTGAACAGGATCGTCGGCCGCAGCGAGGGCACCGTCACGTGCAGGAACTGCTGCCGGCGGCTCGCCCCGTCCAGGGCCGCCGACTCGTACAGGTCGTTCGGGATGGCCTGCATCGCGGCGAGGTAGATGAGGGCGTTGTAGCCGGTCCAGCGCCAGATCACGATGGCCGACACCGCGAGCTGCGCCGTCCAGTCGCCGTTCTGCCAGTCCACGGCGTCCACCCCGACCAGGCCGAGCGCCCAGTTGATCATCCCGTGGTCGGTGCGGCTGAACATGAGCACGAACACCAGCGTGGCCGCGGCGACGGACGTGGCGTACGGGGTGAGGATCGCGACGCGGAAGAACATGGAGCCGCGCAGCCGGTAGTGGAGCAGATGGGCGAGCCCGAGCGCCATCAGGAGCTGCGGCACGGTCGAGATGACGCCGATGGTGAAGGTGTTGCGCAGCGCGTTCCAGAAGAATTCGTCGTCCCACAGCCGGGAGAAGTTGCGCAGCCCCACCCACTCCATGTCGGTGGGCGCGCCGAGCTCCACGCGGTGCAGCGAGGCCCACCCGGTGTACAGCAGCGGGAAGAGCCCGAAGGCGACGAAGAACAGGAAGAACGGCGCGACCAGCGCGTAGGGGCTGTACTTCACGTCCCAGCGGTACAGCCGGCTGCGCCGGGCCCGGCGGCGCCCCACGGCGCCCGCGCCGGCCGCCGCCGCGGCGTCCCGTGCCCCGGCCCGCGCGCGGGGGGGCCGGCGGCGCCGCCGGCCCGGGGGGGGGGGGCGGCCGGGGGGGGGGGGGGCAAACGCCCCCGCCCCGCGCGGCCGCGGCCGCGGCCCCGGTTCACCGCAGAGGCTCCGGCAGCGGTGCCGAGTGCAGGA
>NZ_JASCXL010000142.1:0-23110 GCF_030010595.1 Streptomyces sp. CC224B
ACGTGTGCTTCCGATCTGCACCGACCCGGCCCGCGCCGCCCTGCACCACCTCGCCGCGACTGCCGAGGAGGCCCTCGCCGCCCCCGGCGCCGCCGACGCCGCGCGCCTGCGCCGCCTGGCTGACGCGCTGCGCGGCGCCGGTGCCGTCCCGAGTGCCGGGCCTGCGCCGCTGCACCCGCCCCTCGAACGGGCCGAGGCGGCCGAGGCGGCGGTCCCGCTGTGGCGGCGGTTCGCGCCCGGCTCGCCCCACCTGCCGATCGCGCTGCGCACCGCCGTCGGCTGCGCCCTCGCCGGGTACGCGGCGCTCGCGCTCGGCGTCGGCCGCCCCTACTGGGCGCTGGTCACCGCCGCGTCCCTGTACCAGGCCAACGTGACGCTGACCTGGAGCCGCGGCGTGCAGCGCGTCGTCGGCAACGTCCTGGGCGTGGCCGCCTTCGCCGCGCTCGCGCCGCTGGCGCACCTCAACCACGCCGCGCTCATCGGCTGCGGCCTGCTCTGCGCTTTCGGCGCCGAGGCCCTGATCTCCCGCAACTACTGGCTGGGCAGCGTCTGCGTGACGCCGATGGCCCTGCTCGTCACCGAGTTCGGGCGGTTCCAGGACCCCGGGGCGCTGATCGCCGACCGCGTCGTGGACACGCTCATCGGCGCGCTGTGCGGCCTGGCCGCGGCCGTCGCCGTCACCAACCGGCGCGCCGCCGACCACATCGAGCACGCCCTCGCCGCCGCCGAGCGCGCCCGCGCCCACGCCGAACGGGCCCTGTCCGGGCCCGCCCCGGAGCTGTCCCGCGCCCGCCGCCGCCTCACCGCCAGCCTCGTCGCGCTGCGCGCCGCCCACGACACCGCGGCCGGCGAGTGGTGGCAGCGCGAGCTCCCCGGCCGCCGGGTGGCCGACGCCGAGCAGGCCGGACACCGTACGCTCGCGGCTACGGTCCGCGGCACGACGCGGTCCGCCGAGGGCGCGCGGCCCTGACGCCGCCCGTATGAGCAGCCGGTGCGCACACGCCGGTACGAGCACATCGGCATGACCACACCGGTACGAGCGCACCGGTACGAGCACGAGGAGTGGGCGCGGGGATGACCAGTGGGTACGGCCGCGGGGCGACGGACGACACGATGGCCGCGGTGGTCCGGCAGTGGCAGCAGGTGCACCCCGGCGTCGACACCGCGCCGATGGAGATCATCGGCCGCATCAACCGCTGCGCCGCGCTCCTCCAGCAGGCCGAGGACGCCCCGCTGCGCCGGGCGGGCCTGACCCGCCCCGAGTTCGACCTCCTGGGCGCCCTGCGCCGCACCGGCCACGAGCTGACCCCCGGGGAGCTGGCCCGCGAGACCTTCTCCTCGGGCGCGGCCGTCACCAAGCGCCTCAAGCAGCTCCAGGAGCGCGCCCTGATCGACCGCCGCCCCGACACCCGCGACCGCCGCGTCACCCACGTCCGCCTCACCGACGCGGGCCGCGACCTCGTCGACGCGATCCTGCCCGCGCAACTGGCGTACGAGACGACGGTCCTCGCCGGGCTCGCCGACGACGGCCGGCGGCACCTGAGCGCGCTCCTCGGCGAGTTGCTCGGCCAGTTGGAGGGGCGGCTCGGGGCCCCGCGCGGGTGACGGCCGCCAGGCCCTACGGGCGGTACCGCAGCGGATGGTCCTCCGGTACCTCCACCACCGCGATGCGGACCCCGTCCGGGTCCGCGATCCACATCTCGACCAGGCCCCACGGCTCCTTGACGGGCGGCCTGAGGACGTCGACGCCGCGCGCGGCCAGCTCCTCGTGGGCGGCGGCCACGTCCGCGACCTGCATCCAGAGCTGGAGCGCGGGCGACGGCGGCTGCGCCGAGCGCCCGGACACCTCCAGGAAGCCGCCGCCGAGGAAGTAGACCGTGCCCCGCTCCGGGCCCGTGCCGAACTCCCGGTACACGGCGAGACCGAGGTCCGTGCCGTAGAACTGCCGGGAGCGCTCGGGGTCCGTGGGCCGCAGGAGGACTCTGCTGCTGAGTACGTGCACCATGCGGCCGCACCTTAGTGCCCGCGCGTGCCGGGTTACGCTCGGCGGTGCGTGCGGGGCGCAGGAGTTCCGCGCGCACGGCACCGCAGCACCGGCAGATCGGAGAGACGCGCCCATGGCCACCGCCCCGCACCCCCGAACGCACGACCTCACCTTCCGCGACGCCGTGGAGGCCGACGTGGACGCGCTGGTGGCCCTCGTCGAGTCGGCGTACCGCGGGGACGCCAGCCGCGCCGGGTGGACGACGGAGGCGGACATCCTGGAGGGGCAGCGCACCGACCGCGAGGGCGTGGCCGCGGTCGTCGCCGCGCCGGACAGCAAGCTGCTCGTCGTCGAGCGCGAGGGCCGGATCGTCGCCTGCTGCCACCTCGAACACCGCGGTGACCACGTCTACTTCGGGATGTTCGCGGTCAGCCCGGCCCTCCAGGGCGCGGGCCTCGGCAAGCTGGTCATGGCGGAGGCGGAGCGGACCGCGCACGCCACCTGGGGCGCCCGGGAGATGCACATGACCGTCATCTCCGTACGGTCCGAACTCATCGCCTGGTACGAGCGGCGCGGCTACCGCCGTACGGGACGGACGAGCCCCTTCCCCTACGGCAACGAGCGGTTCGGCATCCCGCGCCGTGCTGACCTGGAGTTCGAGCTCCTGGTCAAGGAGATCGGCTGACACCGGGATCTGCCGGGACCCGCCGGGACGGGCGGGCGCGTTGCCGCGGCGCGCGCGGTGGGCGCGCCGGACCCGCCCGGCCCCGGCCGGGACGCGCTCAGGCGGTGAAGCGGCCGGTCCGTTTGATGTCCGGGTAGTCCGTCGTCGCCCCGTCGAGCTGGAGGGCGCGCACCAGGCGCAGGTCGTCCTGGGTGTTCACGACCCAGCCGATGATCCGCAGCCCGGCCGTGCGCGCGTGCTCGACGGTCTCCAGGGTCAGCCGGCGGATGTTCAGGACGAGTGTGGCGGCGCCGACGGCCGTGGCGCGCCGCACGACCTCGGGCCCGTAGCGGCTGGCGACGAGCGCGGTCCGCACCCCGGGGACGAGCCGGGCGATCTCCGCGATCGCCTCGTCATGGAAGGACAGCACCTCCACCCGGCCCACCAGATCCCGCGCGCGCAGGACGTCGGCGAGGGCGCGGGCGGCGGCCACGTCCTTGATCTCGGCCTGGAGCGGGGCCCGCACCGCGTCCAGGACCTCCTCGAAGACGGGGACGCGCTCGCCCTTGCCCGCGTCGAGCTCCCGCAGCTCCGCCAGCGTCTTCTCGGCGATCAGGCCGGTGCCGTCGGTGGTGCGGCCCACGTCGGCGTCGTGCATGACGACGAGGGCGCCGTCCTTGCTGAGGTGCAGGTCCAGTTCGATGACGTCCAGGCCCGCGGCCTGCGCGGCGACGAACGACCGCAGGGTGTTCTCGGGTTCGACGCCCATGACACCGCGATGCCCGATGGTGAGGAAGTTCAAGATCGACTCGCTTCCGTCGACGGCGGCTCGGCTCCGCGCGGAGCGCCGGCTGAAGCCCACGCGGCAGGCCGCAGCCTAATCGCCCGCTTCCGCGAGGGAACCGTTCCCGCGCGGCGGAGGGGAGTCGTCCGCTCTGGTGCCCACGATGCCCAGGAGCAGCCCGGTGATGACGGCGGCGACAAGAACGGCGCGAGTGCTCAACGGTTCTGCGCTCCCTGCGGCGGTGACGGCTGACCCCGCCCGTCCTACCGCCACAGGCCGCACGACCGCGAGCGGCCTCACCCGTGCGTGGGCGCGTCGATCCGCGGTTGACCCGCGCGCCCGCGGGCGCGGTGCGCCTGCCGCCGCGCGTCGGCCTGCGCCTTGGCCTCCATCGCGTACACGTCCACGTACTCCTGGCCGGAGAGCTCCAGGATCGCGTACATGATCTCGTCCGTGGCGGCCCGCAGCGCGGCCCGCTGGTCCGCCATGCCCGCGTACTTGGAGAAGTCGAGGGGCCTGCC
This sequence comes from Streptomyces sp. CC224B, assembly GCF_030010595.1. NCBI lineage: Bacteria > Bacillati > Actinomycetota > Actinomycetes > Kitasatosporales > Streptomycetaceae > Streptomyces > Streptomyces sp. CC224B. Next base: position 3,954 of record NZ_JASCXL010000142.1, read on the forward strand.
GAAGCGCAGGGTGATCGGCACGACGCTCGGCACCCGGCGGCCCGCGGGCTGCGCCTCGAAGGTGCCGATGATCGCGCACGGGACGACGGGCGCCCCGGAGCGCAGCGCCATGGCCGCGACACCGACCTTGCCCTTGTAGAGCCGTCCGTCGTGCGAGCGCGTGCCCTCCGGGAAGATGCCGAGGACGCCGCCCCGGCCGAGCACGCCGAGCCCCGCCTCGACGGCCGCCTTCCCCGCGCCGTTGCCCGACCGGTCCACCGGGATCGCGCCGATGGCCCGGAAGAACGCGGCGGCGAGGCGTCCCCTGAGGCCCCGCTGCGTGAAGTACTCGATCTTCGCGAGGAAGCTGATCCGCCGCCGCAGCGTCACGCCCAGCAGGAACTGGTCGCAGAACGACTGGTGGTTGCCCGCCACGATGACCGGCCCCTGCTCCGGGACGTTGCCCAGCCCCTCGACCCGCGGCCGGAACACCCACCGCAGCAGCGGTATCAGGACGACGCACCTGAACACGGCATAGAACATTCCGCTGTCCCCTCCTCGAATGCCCCCGCGCCGGGGCACGCTAGTCGCCTTTCGGGACGGGTGGGAGAAGGGGAATCGAGCCACGGACGCGGAGGTGTCCCGCACGGCTGAAAAACGCGGAAGCGGGCGCGGGGCGGACCATTGTGCGGGTGAAATGTTGGGAGTCGTAGCGCTTGTATACGAGGTGCTACCACCTGCTCTGAGCTGGGGTAACGCGGGGTGGCTCAGGATTGGTGGGGCCAGAGGAAGCGTTTTCCCTCGGGTGGTGACCGGGGGTGCGGCACCCGAGGCCCGACCGCTTTCCCTTTTCTCTCCTCTCTGTTTCCCGGCGGAAAGTCCGGCCCCGGAGTGGTGAAGCGGTGGCCGGAGTTCCTGCTTATTCCGGGGCGGGTGTGCCGGAGTCCTGGCCGGGTGGCTGTCGCGCCTGGTGCGGTGCGGCGCGAGGGTGTGGACGGGCACCGCGTACAGGCGGCACGGGGGTAGGCGGCGTGCGCGCGGCCCGTGTACGGGGGCCGCGTCGGGGCAGACTCCCCCTGGGCTGATCGACAGGAAAAACAGCGGTCCAACCTGTCCTGGGCAGGAGGATTTCCCGGATCTCCTCTTGTGGCGGAGAACCTCACACACATACGGTGTCCATACGCGAGGTTCTCCCGTGGAGGATGAGATATGACGGAAATTCTTGTGCAGACGGTGGACGGCCCCGAGGCTTCCCGTGCCGGGCGTGTGGTGGACCACCCGGCCTGGCCGGTGCTCAAGGGTGCCGTCGAGCAGATCCGGCCCTGGCAGTCCAAGGACGGGTCCATCGACTTCGAGCGCGAGGGCGCGCCGTCGCCGGCCGACGCCGAGCGGGCGGTGGCGCGGATGGCCGCCGCCGTCGAGGAGTTGGCCCCCCTGCTGCCGCACGACGCCGACTACCACGCGGCGCTGGTGAAGGACCTGCACAAGTGGGTCGCGGGCGGCTTCCGGACGCCGGACTTCCTCGACTCGCTGCTCGCCTTCCAGCCGGCGGCCCGGCGCGAGGACGGCCTCCAGCACCTCGTCGTCTTCCCGATGTACACGCAGAACGGCAACCCCGACCGCAACTTCGAAGCGGTCGTCCTGCGCATGGTGTGGCCCGAGTGGCTCGCCGAGCTGGAGCGCACGCGCTACGACAACCCGCTGTTCTGCGGCATCACCTTCGAGGACTTCACCGCCGGGTACGACACGAACTCGGCCGTGCTCTTCCCCGAGACGATCGCCGTGCGCGAGGCCCCCGAGCGCTTCACCTGGGGCGGCATCTTCTGCGACCGCGAGGCCGCGCGCTTCCGCCGCGTCACCGAGGCCGCCGTGGACATCCTCGGCATGGACCTGCCCGCCGACATCCGCGCGCTGGTCGACGACCAGGCCCGCTGCCAGGAGGCGTTCGTGCTGTGGGACATGGTCCACGACCGCACCCACAGCCACGGGGACCTGCCCTTCGACCCCTTCATGATCAAGCAGCGGCAGCCGTTCTGGATGTACGGCCTGGAGGAGCTGCGCTGCGACCTCACCGCCTTCAAGGAGGCCGTGAAGCTGGAGGCCGAGGGCGTGCCCCAGGCCCGTGACGTGCAGTACGCCGTGCTGTTCGACCGGATGTTCCGCTTCCCCGTCACCGGTGAGCGCGTACGCAACTACGACGGCCTCGGCGGCCAGTTGCTCTTCGCGTACCTGCACAAGCACGACGTGATCCGCTGGACCGACAACAAGCTGCGGATCGACTGGCAGCGCGCCCCGCAGGTCACCAACCAGCTCTGCGCCGAGATCGAGAAGCTCTACCGCGACGGCATCGACCGGCCTAAGCTCGTGCACTGGTTCGCCGGTTACGAGCTCGTCTCGACGTACCTCGCCCCGCACCCCGGCTCGCGCTGGGCCAAGGGCCCCGAGGCCCTGGACACGTCGCTGCCGCCGCGCAAACTGGTCGACGAGGTGCTTCCCGACGAGTTTCCGCTCAGCATGTTCTATGAGGCGCTCTCCAAGAAGCTCAAGCACGTGATCGCCTCCACCAAGGGGATCACCGCGGAGTCCGGCGCCGAGAAGGTTGCCGCGTGAGCGGCCGCACCAAGGAGGCGAGGACCATGTCCGCACTGGACGGAGCCGTGATCGCGGTGGCGGGGGCCGCAGGCCCCGCCGGGCGGGCCACCCTGCTGCGCCTGGCGGAGGCGGGGGCGACGGTCGTCGCGTCCGACGCCGACGCCGCGCGCCTCGCGGAGGCCGTGGACGCGGCGCGGTACGCGCACGGCGGCGCCACGGTCACCGGGGACACGGTCGACCTGCTCGACCTGGACGCGACCCGCGCCTGGGCCGACCGCACGGAGAAGGAGTTCGGCCGCGTCGACGGCCTGGTGCACCTCGTCGGCGGCTGGCGCGGCAGCGCCAACTTCACCGCGACCGACCTCGGGGACTGGGACTTCCTGCAGAACCTCCTGATCCGCACGGTGCAGCACACGTCCCTCGCCTTCCACGACGGCCTTCAGCGCGGCGGCAACGGCCGCTACCTGCTGATCAGCGCCGCGGGCGCGACCAGGCCGACGGCGGGCAACGCCGCCTACGCGGCCGCCAAGTCCGCCGCCGAGGCCTGGACGCTGGCGCTCGCCGACGCCTTCCGCAAGGAGGGGGGCGAGGGCGGACCGCGCGCCGCGGCTGCCATCCTGATCGTGAAGGCGCTGGTCCACGACGCGATGCGCGCGGAGCGGCCGAGCGCGAAGTTCGCGGGCTTCACCGACGTCAAGGAGCTGGCCGACGCCATCGCCGGCGTCTGGGAGCGGCCCGCATCGGAAGTGAACGGAAACCGCCTGTGGCTGACCGAGAAGCCGTGAACCCACCGAAGACCGACGCCAGGCGTCACCACGACCCCGGCGTCCGCGGCTTCGCGAGCGACAACTACGCGGGCGCGCACCCCGAGATCCTCGCCGCGCTCGCCCTCGCCAACGGCGGCCACCAGGTCGCCTACGGCGAGGACGTGTACACGGACCACCTCCAGCAGATCATCCGCGGCCACTTCGGCGCGGACGCCGAAGCGTTCCCCGTCTTCAACGGCACCGGTGCGAACGTCGTCGCCCTGCAGGCGGTCACCGACCGCTGGGGCGCGGTGATCTGCGCCGAGAGCGCGCACATCAACGTCGACGAGTGCGGCGCCCCCGAGCGCGTGGGCGGCCTGAAGCTGCTCACCGTGCCCACGCCCGACGGCAAGCTCACCCCCGAGCTGATCGACCGTCAGGCCTTCGGCTGGGACGACGAGCACCGCGCGATGCCGCAGGTCGTCTCGCTCGCCCAGAACACCGAGCTGGGCACCGTGTACACCGTGGACGAGATACGCGCCATCGTCGACCACGCCCACGGGCTCGGCATGGTGGTGCACCTCGACGGCGCGCGCCTGGCCAACGCGGCCGCCTCGCTCGACGTGCCGATGCGGACCCTGACGAACGCCGCCGGCGTCGACATCCTCTCGCTCGGCGGCACCAAGAACGGGGCGCTGTTCGGCGAGGCCGTCGTCGTCCTGAACCGCGACGCCGTGCGCCACATGAAGCACCTGCGCAAGCTGTCCATGCAGCTCGCCTCGAAGATGCGCTTCGTGTCGGTGCAGTTCGAGGCGCTGCTCGCCAAGGACCTGTGGCTGCGCAACGCCCGGCACGCCAACGAGATGGCCCAGCGCCTCGCCGAGGGCGTCCGCGCGGTGCACGGCGTGGAGATCCTCTACCCGGTGCAGGCCAACGCGGTCTTCGCGCGGCTGCCGCACGACGTCAGCGAGCGCCTGCAGAAGCGCTTCCGCTTCTACTTCTGGGACGAGGCGGCGGGCGACGTCCGGTGGATGTGCTCCTTCGACACCACCGAGGACGACGTCGACGCCTTCGTGGCCGCGCTGAAGGAAGAAATGGCCCGGTAGGACCGCTTCCTCCCGCACCACACGTGTTGCATAAGTATGCGGCCGAACGGAAAGCCATTGACCTCCGGTCGGCCGCTTCCTTATGCTCCCCGCTCATGCGACTGATCCAGAAGACCGCGGACCTCTCCGCCTACCTCGCCGCCGACGAGGCGATCGACCACGCCCATCCGCTCGTACGGGAGACGGCGACGCGCCTCGCGCTCGGTGCCGACGACGCGTACGCCTACGCCGAAGCCGCATACACATACGTCCGCGACACCATCCCGCACTCCGCGGACGCCGGCGACATGCGCGTGGCCTGGCGCGCCTCCGACGTCCTGGAGCAGCGCACCGGCATCTGCCACGCCAAGGCCATCGCGCTGGCGGCGCTGCTGCGCGCCGAGGGCATCCCCACCGCGCTCTGCTACCAGCGCCTGCTCCATGACGACGGCAGCGGCTTCGTCCTGCACGGCCTCGTCGCCGTCCGCTTCCACGGCGCCTGGCACCGGCAGGACCCCCGCGGCAACAAGCCCGGCGTGGACGCGCGGTTCTCCCTCGACGGCGAACGCCTGGCGTTCCCCGTGGACGCCGGGGCCGGTGAGACCGACTACCCAGAGCTGTTCGCGGCCCCGCACCCGGCCGTGCTCCAGGTCCTGCGGGAGTCCCGCGACCGCCCGGAGCTGTGGAAGGCGCTGCCGGAGGGGCTGCCTCAGGGGTGACCTCGGGCCTGCCCGCTTCGAGTCGGACCGGGTGTGCCCCCGCGACCCCTTAAGTCCAGTGCAGTGAACTCCTTGGTGCTCTATGCTGCACCTCTGGCGCCTCTGGCGCCTCTCCTGTACGCGACCCAAGGCAGATGCAGATCATGACGCTCACGCTCACCGTGTCCGACGAGGTCCGCGCGCTCGCGCCCGGCTTCACGTACCTCGCCGTGGAGGCGTACGACCTCGTCAACGGCCCCAGCACCGAGGGCTCGGCCGCCCTGCTCGACGACGCGGCGCGGCGGCTGGCCGCCCGCCTCGACGGCCGCGCCCCGCACGAGGACCCGCACATGGTGGACTGGCGCGCCGCGTACACGGCCTTCGGCGCCAAGCCCTCGCGCACCCGCAACTCCGCCGAGGCGCTGGCCAAGAGGGCGCTGTCCGACGCCGGGCTGCCCCGGATCAACACCCTCGTCGACTTCTACAACGCGATCAGCGTGGCCCACCTGATCCCCGTCGGCGGCGAGGACCTGGACCGCGTCAAGGGCGGCATGCGGCTCGTCCGCGCCACGGGGGAGGAGGACTTCGTGACCGCGGCCGGGGGCGAGCCGGCCGTCGAGCACCCCGACGCGGGTGAGGTCGTCTGGTGCGACGACGACGGCGTCACCTGCCGCCGCTGGAACTGGCGCCAGGGCCCGCGCACCCGGCTCACCGAGCAGACCGTGAACGCGGTGTTCCTGCTCGAAGGGATGGGGCCGCACGCGGGCCTCGACGCGGCGGCCGGGGAGCTCGTCGAGCTCCTGGAGAAGTCCAGCCCCGGCGCGCGCGTCACCGTCCACGACGTGGCCCGCTGACGGGCCCGGTCAGCGGGCCTCGGCCGCGCGGACCTCGGCCGCCGTCGGGGCCGTGCCGCCGAGGTGCGCGGGGAGCCACCAGGTGTCGTCCGGGCCCTTGGGGCGGCCCGGGTAGGCGCGCTGGGCGGCCTCCAGGAGCTCCTGGCAGCACTCGCGCAGCCGCCGTGTGATCGCGCCCGCGTACTGGTCCTTGGGGGCCTCCACGCGCTCGCCGACCCGGATGGTGACCGGGAGGTGCTGGCGCCTGAAGTTGCGGGGCTGGCCCTTCGTCCAGATCCGCTGCGTGCCCCACACCGCCATCGGCACCAGCGGGACCCCCGCCTCCTGCGCCAGGCGCGCGGCGCCCGTCTTGAACGCCTTCAGCGTGAACGACGGCGAGATCGTCGCCTCGGGGAAGACGCCGATGATCTCGCCCGCGCGCAGCGAGTCCAGGGCGTGGGCGTACGCCTGCTCGCCCTGCTTGCGGTCCACGGGGATGTGCTTCATGCCGCGCATCAGCGGGCCGGAGATCTTGTGGCGGAACACCGACTCCTTCGCCATGAAGCGCACCAGGCGCTTCTGCGGCAGCGCCGCCAGGCCGTTGAAGACGAAGTCGAGGTAGCTGATGTGGTTGCTGACGAGGACCGCGCCGCCCGAGCGCGGGATGTTCTCGGAACCCTTGCAGTCGATCTTCAGGTCGAGTGCCTTGAAGAAGGTCTTGGCGAAGCCGACGACCGGTCGGTACACAAGTTCTGCCATGGGTGGGGAGGCCCTTCATCACTGCCGGAGGAGAGGGCCGCCGGCAGGAAACCAAGTTACGGAGCCGTAGGTGTACGGCTTCGCAGATCGTGCCCCAAGAACGAGCCGCTGACCAGCGCTGGTTCCCGCCAGGCGGGAGATTCTCGTCACGTCGGAATCTTTGCGCATGGACGCGTGCTGAGGGGAAGACGAACGGGATGCCCTGAAGGGGGCGGAGCGCGCCCGCACGGGCGGCGGAGAAAGGCGGAGACGCTGGTGGCAGCGGTGGCTGGAGACAGGGCCGGGCGACGGCTCGGTGCGGGGGACCTGGGCGGACCGCTCGGCGAGCGGGCCACGCTCGTACAGTTCTCCAGCGCCTTCTGTCAGCCCTGCCGCGCCACCCGCAGAATCCTGGCCGACGTCGCCGCCCTGGTGCCCGGGGTGGCCCATGTGGAGATCGACGCCGAGGGCGCCCTGGGCCTCGTCCGCGACCTCGGGGTCGAGAGGACCCCGACCGTCCTGGTCCTGGACCGTGAGGGTCGGGGTCGAGAGGACCCCGACCGTCCTGGTCCTGGACCGTGAGGGCCGCGTGGTGCGCCGCGCCGCCGGCCAGCCGCGCAAGGCCAACGTCATCGCCGCGCTGGGGGAGGCCCTATGAGGCGGGGCCACGGGAGCCACGGGATGCGTAGGCCCGGCTTCAGCAGCGCACCGTCCCGCCGGGGCGGGCGCAGAAGTGATCTTTCCCGCGTCCCTGAGGCCTTGACCGTACGGGCCCGGTGTCGACAGCCTGCTGCCATGCCACCGGAGCTCCTTCTTCACGAGCGCGTCCACGTGGACCTCGCCCGTCATGCCAGTGCGCGCTGTCGGTCCCGCTGAGCAGCTACGGACCCGCACGTACCTCCAGCAGAAGGACAACTCCATGACGGCCACACCCGGCCTCAGTACCTTCCGGACCGCCACGCCCGACCTGCTGCGCTCCGTCTTCCGGCGGCACGCGGCCGGCGTCGCCGTGATCACCGCGCGGGGTGACGGCCCCGTCGGCTTCACCGCCACCTCGCTCACCTCGGTCTCCGCCGAGCCCCCCATGATCTCGTTCGGCATCGGCACCGGCGCCTCCAGCTGGCCCGCCGTGGCGCGGGCCGAGCACATCGGCGTACACGTACTCGGCGAGCACCAGGAGGAGCTCGCCGCGACGTTCGCGCGCAGCGGCGCCGACCGGTTCGCCCCGCCCACCCGCTGGTACGACGGACCCGAGGGCGTGCCCGTGCTCGACGGGGTCCTCGCCTGGATGGTGTGCCGCGTCGTGGCCCGGGTGCCCGCGGGGGACCACCGCCTGGTGCTCGCGGAGGCGGTCGTCGGGGACCCCGCGGGGGCGGGCCGCCCGCTGCTCTACCACGAGGGGCGCTTCAACGCGCTGCGCGACTGAGAGTTCCCGATGGCGCGTGGTGCGGGTGATTACGGAGCGTTGCGAAGGTCACAGTTCAAAGCGCTTGCTCAGCGGGAATGCACTGGGTGTACTCATGAGTAATATTCCGGTCGGGACGGGGGCCGCCCCGACCGGGATCCGCCGCTTCAGGCGCCTATGCTGCCTGCAACAAGGCAGTACCGCAGCCAAAGGCAGCAGCCCAGTAATGACGATGCAGTAGGAGAGCCGGCGTGAGCTTGAGGATCGTTGTCTGTGTGAAGTACGTGCCCGACGCCACCGGCGACCGGCACTTCGCCGAGGACCTGACCGTCGACCGCGACGACGTGGACGGCCTGCTCTCGGAGCTCGACGAGTACGCGGTCGAGCAGGCCCTGCAGATCAAGGAGGCGGCGGACGACGACGCCGAGATCACGGTCCTGACCGTCGGCCCCGAGGACGCCAAGGACGCGTTGCGCAAGGCCCTTTCCATGGGTGCCGACAAGGCCGTGCACGTGGAGGACGACGACCTGCACGGCACGGACGTCATGGGTACGTCGCTGGTGCTCGCCAAGGCCATCGAGAAGACCGGGTACGACCTCGTCATCGCCGGCATGGCCTCCACGGACGGCACCATGGGCGTGCTGCCCGCGATCCTCGCCGAGCGCCTGGGCGTCCCGCAGGTCACGCTGCTCTCCGAGGTCTCCGTCGAGGACGGCACGGTCAAGGGCCGCCGTGACGGCGACGCCGCCTCGGAGCAGTTGGAGGCGTCCCTGCCGGCCGTCGTGTCCGTGACGGACCAGTCCGGCGAGGCGCGTTACCCGTCCTTCAAGGGCATCATGGCCGCCAAGAAGAAGCCGGTCGAGTCCCTGGACCTGGACGACCTGGACATCGAGGCCGAGGCCGTCGGCCTGGAGGGCGCCTGGACGAAGGTCGACTCCGCCACCGAGCGTCCCGCGCGCACCGCGGGCACGATCGTCAAGGACGAGGGCGAGGGCGGCAAGCAGCTCGCGGAGTTCCTCGCGGGGCAGAAGTTCATCTGAGCTTCGGTCATCACCTCAACCGCACGCCCGATTCTTCGTACTCGCAGGAGATAGAAGTCCCATGGCTGAAGTTCTCGTCTACGTCGACCACGTCGACGGCGCCGTCCGCAAGCCCACCCTGGAGCTGCTGACCCTCGCCCGCCGCGTCGGCGAGCCCGTCGCCGTCGCGCTCGGCGCCGGTGCCGCCGACACCGCCGCCACGCTCGCCGAGCACGGCGCGGTCAAGGTCCTCACCGCCGACGCCCCCGAGTTCGCCGACTACCTGGTCGTGCCGAAGGTGGACGCGCTGCAGGCCGCGTACGAGGCCGTGTCCCCGGCCGCCGTACTCGTGCCGTCGTCCGCCGAGGGCAAGGAGATCGCGGCCCGCCTCGCCGTGCGCATCGAGTCCGGCATCATCACCGACGCCGTCGACCTGGAGGCCGGCGACGAGGGCCCGGTGGCCACGCAGTCCGTGTTCGCCGCCGCCTTCACCACCAAGTCCCGCATCACGCGCGGCACCCCGGTCATCACCGTGAAGCCGAACTCGGCGCCGGTGGAGGCCGCCCCGGCCGCGGGCGCGGTCGAGACCCTGTCCGTGTCCTTCTCCGCGCAGGCCACCGGCACCAAGGTCACCTCCCGCACGCCGCGCGAGTCGACCGGCCGCCCGGAGCTGACCGAGGCCGCGATCGTCGTCTCCGGCGGCCGCGGCGTCAACGGCGCGGAGAACTTCGCGGTCATCGAGGCGCTCGCCGACTCGCTGGGCGCGGCCGTGGGCGCCTCGCGCGCCGCGGTGGACGCCGGCTGGTACCCGCACTCCAACCAGGTCGGCCAGACCGGCAAGTCCGTCTCGCCCCAGCTCTACATCGCCTCGGGCATCTCCGGCGCGATCCAGCACCGGGCCGGCATGCAGACGTCGAAGACCATCGTGGCCATCAACAAGGACGCCGAGGCCCCGATCTTCGACCTGGTCGACTACGGCGTGGTCGGCGACCTCTTCGAGGTCGTCCCGCAGCTCACCGAAGAGGTCAAGTCCCGCAAGGGCTGAACTCCTCGGCAGGACGAGGCCCCTGTCTCCGCGCGCGGCGGAGCCGGGGGCCTCGTCGTGTCACCGGCGGGGCGCGGGCTCACAGCGTCAGGCTCGCCTGCACCGGCAGGTGGTCGCTCGGGAACTGCCCGTCCAGCGAGAAGGTGTTGATCGCCGCCGCGTGCACGCGCGTGCCCGGCGACACCAGGACCCAGTCGATGCGGTCGCCGTCCGGCACGAGCGGCTTGTAGCCGTGGAACGTGGCGTACTGCTTGCTCCGCTCGTCGGCCGCGTCCCAGGTGTCCACCAGGCCCGCGGCCAGCATCGTGTCGTAGACGGTGTTGCGGTGGGCCGCGACGTTGAAGTCACCGGTGACGATCTTCGGCAGGGTGCGGTCGAGGGCCGAGAGCCGGTCGGAGATCAGGTGCGCGGCCCGGGTGCGCGCGTACTGGCTGTGGTTGTCCAGGTGGGTGTTGAGCACGTACAGCTCGCGCTCCGTGCGCCGGTCGCGGAAGCGCACCCAGGTGACCATGCGGATCGAGCCGCCGCCCCACGTGTTGGAGCCGATCACCTCCGGGGTGTCGGAGAGCCAGAAGTGCTCGTACGCGACGGGGGTGAGCCGGCGGGTGTCGAAGTAGACGGCCATGAACTCGTCGCGGCTGCCGCCCGCACGGCCGGTGCCGATCCAGGCGTAGTGCGGTCCGAGGTCCTCGGCGATGTCCCGCACCTGGTGGTAGAGCCCCTCCTGCGTGCCGACGACGTGCGGCCGCGCGCGCCGCAGGAGCTCACGCGTGACCGGCCGGCGCTCGGGCCAGGAGTTCGGCGGCGTGTCGCTCGCGTAGCGCAGGTTGAAGGTCATGACCTCCAGGCGGCGGCCGGGCCGCTCCACCGTGTACGCGGGCGGGGCGGCGAGCGCCGTGGCGAGCAGCGGGACCGTGACGGCCGTCGCGGTGGCCACGGCGGTCCGCAGGCCGGAGCGGCGGGTCACGGGGATGTCGGTGGGCACGCGGTCTCCTTCGGTGCGTCGTGGTGCGGCTGGGGCGGGCACTGGCGGCACGGGTGGACTCCGACGGCGCGCGACGGGCCCACCGGAGTGTGCGGGCGCCATCTGAGGCGCGTGTGAACGGCCGGGGTCCGGCACGCGAGAAGGTGTTGACCAGGGGGAAGGTCCCTGGATAACTTCACCATGCGAATTCCTGATTCCGTTCAGCGGAAAAAGTGCGAGTCGTTCGTCTCCACGGGCGCGCACGCGTCCCCGCCATGGAACACCGTGAGCGCGGAACACCGCACGGCGAACGACGGCGAACAACGATGAACGACGGCAAACGGCGACACACCACGCAGCACAACGACGAACGACGACGCACAACGACGAAGGTGGAGGGTGCACGGATGGGTCAGCAGGAAAAGGTGGCGACCAGTCTCGCGGGCTCCGTCAGCGAGCGCATCAGCGCCTCGCTCGCGCCGGTCGACGCGGAGCTCGCGCGCCGCTACCCGGGGGACCCCGGCACCCGCCAGCCCGTCCACACCGTGTACGTCCCCGGCGAGCAGTTCGCCGCCGACACCATCCGCTCCTGGGGCGACCGGGCGCTCGCCGCGCTCGACGAGCACGCCCCGGACGCCGCCTCCTTCGCCGCCGTCCTCGGGCTCACCGACGACCTCGCGGAGCCGGTGTACGCGCGGGTGCGGGCCAAGCTGGAGCGCGAGCCCGTGGAAGACCTCCGCGTCGACTTCGAGGACGGCTACGGCGGCCGCACGGACGCCGAGGAGGACGCCCACGCGGCGCGCGCCGCCCGGCTCGTCGCCGACGCGTACGCGCACGGCACCGCCGCGCCGTACATGGGCATCCGCATGAAGTGCATGGAGGCCGCCGTCCGTGACCGGGGCATCCGTACGCTCGACGTCTTCCTGTCCGGCCTCATGGAGGCGGGCGGCCTGCCCGACGGACTCGTCCTGACGCTGCCGAAGGTGACGTACCCGCAGCAGGTTACCGCGATGGCGCGGCTCCTGGAGGAGTTCGAGAAGGCCCGCGGCCTCGCCCCGGGGCGCATCGGCTTCGAGATCCAGATCGAGACCAGCCAGTCCATCCTCGCCGCCGACGGCACCGCCACCGTCGCCCGCATGATCGACGCCGCCGAGGGCCGCGCCACCGGCCTGCACTACGGCACCTTCGACTACAGCGCCTGCCTCGGCGTCTCCGCCGCCCACCAGGCCAGCGACCACCCGGCCGCCGACCACGCCAAGGCCGTCATGCAGGTCGCGGCGGCGGGCACGGGCGTGCGCGTGTCCGACGGCTCCACCAACGTGCTGCCCGTCGGCCCCACGGCGAAGGTCCACGACGCCTGGCGGCTGCACCACGGCCTCACCCGGCGCGCCCTGGCCCGCGCCTACTACCAGGGCTGGGACATGCACCCGGGCCACCTGCCCACGCGCTACGCCGCCGTCTTCGCCTTCTACCGCGAGGGCTTCGAGCAGGCCGCCGCCCGCCTGGCCGCGTACGCCAACCGGACCGGCGGCGACATCGCTGACGAGCCCGCCACCGCCAAGGCCCTCGCCGGGTACCTGCTGCGCGGCCTGGACTGCGGCGCCCTCGACACCGCCGAGGTCACCCGGCTCACGGGGCTCACGCTCGCCGGGCTCCAGGCGTACGCGGGGCCGCGCCGGGGCGATCTCACGCCGTCGGGGCAGTAGCGGCCCCCGGGTGGCGGCGGTGTCCGCTCCCGCCGTCCGGACAGGGCCTCCACCGGTGGCGGTCCTGTCCGGTGGGCCGAGACAGGGCGGGCCCCGTACGAGGCCCGCCCCGTCCCTCTCACTCCGCCGGAGGCAGTTCCCCCGAGCCCCGGGTGATCAGCCGCGTCGGCAGCTCCACCCGCTCGGGCGGGCCCGAGGCGCCGTCCAGCTGGCGGAAGAGCCGCTCGGCCGCCGTCCGGCCGAGCTGGGCCGCGTCCTGGGCGACGACCGTGACGCCCGGCGACAGCAGATCGGCCAGCTCGATGTCGTCGAAGCCGACCAGGGCCACCGGGCGGGGCCGGCCCGCGAGGACGCGGACGACGGTGACCGTCACGCGGTTGTTGCCGGTGAAGATCGCAGTGACCGGGTCGGGCCCCGCCAGCATCGCCTCGGCGGCGCGGGCGACCCGCTCGGGGTGCGTCGGGCCGAGCGAGACCCAGGCCTCGTCGACCTCGATGCCGGCGCCCGCCATGGCCGCGCGGTAGCCCCGCAGGCGCTCTATGGCGGTGTGGATGCGCGGCTGGTCACCGATGAAGCCGATGCGGCGGTGGCCGTGCGCGATGAGGTGCGCGACGCCGTCCCGCGCGCCACCGAAGCTGTCGGTGAGCACCACGTCGGCGTCGATGTGCCCCGGCGGCCGGTCCACGAACACCGTGGCGACGCCCGCGGCGATCTCCGGCTCCAGGTAGCGGTGGTCGTCGCCCGCCGGGATGACCACGAGGCCGTCGACGCGCCGCGCGCACAGCGCGAGCACCAGCTCCTGCTCGCGGTCCGGGTCCTCGGCGCTGGAGCCGTTGATGAGCAGGGCCCCGTGGGCCCGCGCCACCTCCTCGACCGCGCGGCTCAGCGGACCGTAGAACGGGTCGGCGAGGTCCTCCAGGACGAGGCCGATGCTGGCCGTGCGGCCCTTGCGCAGCACCCGGGCGCTGTCGTTGCGCCGGAAGCCGAGCGCGTCGATCGCCTCCTGCACGCGCCGCTCGGTGTCGGGCGTCACCCCCGGCTCCCCGTTCACCACGCGGGAGACCGTCTTGAGCCCCACGCCCGCCCGCGCGGCGACGTCCTTCATGGTCGGGCGGTTGCCGTAGCGGCTCTTCGGATCCCCGGGGTCCCCGGGGCCGTCCTGGGGGCGTCGCCGGGAGACGGAGGTGCGGGCGGTCTCTGCCACGGTGCGCTGTCCTGTCTGTCGTCCTTCGGGTCCGCTGGAGGCACCTCGCGCGGGCCCGGTCCGGCCCGGCCGCGCGCGTGCTCTCCACGCCGTGCGGGCCCAGTCTGCGCAGTGAACGCGCGTCGGTACAGGAAAGTTCACGTTTCCAGCGTGCAGGGGCTCACCTGGCGTCCACTATGTATACGGGGGTGAGGGGGCGTGGTACTCGGCCGGGGGTCGGCACAGCCGTGGCCCGGACGCACGAGGCCGGCACGGCCGCGGTGCGCGCGTACGGGGCCGACGCAGCCGCGTACGGGGCCGGGACAGCCGCGTCCGCGCGGGGCGCGGCGCCGACACCTCGCGTGCGGAGCCACCGCGAGGTATCGGGCGAGAAGAGCCTGGACAACGTTGTCAGATGCGCGAGACACTGTCCCTCGAACTCTCCGGCCTGCCCTTCCACCAGGAGATCTGACAGTGATGCCCACGGACCTCGTCGCCGCACTCGACATCGGCGGTACCAAGATCGCCGGAGCCCTGGTGGACGGCCGCGGCCGGATCCTCCTGCGCGCCCAGCGGCCGACGCCCGCGCGCGAGGACGGCGACACCGTGATGCGGGCGGTCGAGGACGTGCTCGGCGAGCTGGAGCGCGGCGAGGCGTGGGGCCGGGCGCGCGCGGTCGGCATCGGCAGCGCGGGCCCCGTGGACGCGTCGGCGGGCACGGTCAGCCCCGTCAACGTCCCCGGCTGGCGCGGCTACCCCCTGGTGGAGCGGGTGCGTGCCGCCACCGGGGGCCTGCCCGTGGAGCTGGTGGGCGACGGCGTGGCGATGACGGCCGCCGAGCACTGGCAGGGCGCCGCCCGCGGGCACGACAACGCCCTGTGCATGGTGGTGTCCACCGGCGTCGGCGGCGGCCTCGTCCTCGGCGGCTTGCTGCACCCCGGGCCCACCGGCAACGCCGGTCACATCGGCCACATCAGTGTCGACCTGGACGGCGACCCCTGCCCCTGCGGCGCGCGCGGCTGCGTCGAGCGGATCGCGAGCGGCCCGAACATCGCCCGCCGCGCCCTGGAGGCGGGCTGGCGGCCGGGCCCCGACGGCGACACCTCGGCGGCGGCCGTGGCCCGTGCGGCCCGCGCGGGCGACCCGCTCGCCACGGCGTCCTTCGACCGGGCCGCCCAGGCCCTCGCGGCGGGCATCGCGGCCACCGCCACGCTCGTCGAGATCGACATCGCGGTGATCGGCGGCGGCGTGGCGATGGCCGGGGACGTCCTGTTCGCCCCGCTGCGCCGCGCCCTGCGGGAGTACGCCACGCTGTCCTTCGTCCGCCGGCTGACCGTCGTCCCGGCCCTGACGGGCACGGACGCGGGCCTGGTGGGCGCTGCGGCGGCCGCGCTGCGGGCCTTCCCCGACCCGGCGGCGGCGCGGCTGAAGTCGGCCGTGCACGGCTGAGGCGCCCAGCCGCGCTCGGCCGGGGCGGGCGGCGCGGAGGGGCCTGCCGGCGGCGCGGCGCCGGGAGGTTTCCGGCGACACCGCGCGCAGGTCGGCGCCGAAGAGCGGGGCCGCCGCCATGATCGACCCCATGGAGAAGCGCGTACGGCACTCGCTGCCGGTCATGGGGCCGACGGGGGCGGCTCGCCAGGACGCCTCGCCTGGTGCGAGGGGCCGTCCGCTGTCCCGCCGCAGCGTGCTGCGCGGCACGGCCGTCGGCGTCGGGGCGGTCACGCTCCCCGCCCTGCTCGCGGCCTGCGGCCGGGGCCCCGGCAGCGACCGGAACACCGTGACCGTGGGTTCCAACGCGTCGGACGCGGTACCGAAGAAGGCCTTCGCGGCCGTCTTCGGCGCGTACGAGCGGCGCGGCGGCAAGCGCGTCGAGGTCAACACCACCGAGCACAACGAGTTCCAGCAGAGCATCACGCGCTATCTGCTCGGATCGCCCGACGACGTCTTCATGTGGTTCGCCGGCTACCGCATGCGGTACTTCGCCGAGAAGGGCCTCCTGGCCGAGACCGGTGACCTCTGGAAGGGCTTCGAGGGCTTCTCACCGGCCGTCGAGGACCAGTCCACGCACGAGGGCAGGCAGTACTTCGTGCCGTACTACTACTATCCGTGGGCGGTGTTCCACCGGAGGAGCCTCTTCGAGGACCGCGGGTACGAGCAGGCGGCGACCTGGGACCAGTTCATCGCGCTCGCCAGGACGATGCACCGCGACGGCACGCCGGTCGCCTTCTGCGACAAGGACGGCTGGCCCGCGATGGGCACCTTCGACTACATCGACCTGCGGCTCAACGGGTACGACTTCCACCGGCGGCTGATGGCGGGCGAGGAGGCCTGGACCGACCGCAGGGTCAAGAAGGTCTTCGACGTGTGGCGCGAACTCATGCCGTACTACCAGAAGGGCGCGCTCGGCCGGACGTGGGAGGAGGCGGGCCAGGGACTCCAGCGCCGGAGGACCGGCATGGCCGTCTTCGGCATGCCGCACCCGGGCCAGCAGTTCCCGCCCGAGGAGCGCGACGACATCGACTTCTTCCCGTTCCCCGAGATCGACCCGCGGCATGGCCGGGACGCCGTGGAAGCCCCCATCGACGGCTTCCTCGTACCGAAGAAGGCGCGCAATCCGGAGGGCGCCATGGAACTGCTGCGCTGGCTCGGCACCGCCGAGGCCGAGGAGCTCTACCTCGACGGCGACCCGAACACCGTCGCCGTCAACGACCGGGCCGACACCGGCGCCTACAGCCCCCTCCAGAGGAAGTGCGCCGAACTGGTCTCCCGGGCCGGGCACATCTCGCAGTTCATGGACCGCGACACCCGCCCCGACTTCGCCCAGACCGTCATGATCAAGGCCTTGCAGGACTTCATCAACGACCCCAAGGACGTCGACGGGCTGTGCCACCGCATCGAACGGCAGAAGGCCGACATCTTCTCCGACTCCGCGAGCTGAGCCGAAAGGGGCGCACCCGTGCCGCAGCACACCGCGCGCAGCGCCGGACGGCGCCCGGCGCGGCGCTTCAGGCGCCGCGACGCCGCCGTCATCGGCGTGCTCCTGGGCATTCCCGTCCTGCTGGACGTCGTCGTCGTGTGGGGGCCCGCGCTGGCCTCGGTCGGCCTGTCCTTCACGTCCTGGGACGGGCTCGGGGACATCCGCTGGGTGGGCGGTGACAACTACGAGAACCTGGTCCAGGACTATCCGGCGTTCTGGCCCGCCGTCCGCCACAATCTGCTCTGGGTCGCCTTCCTCGGGCTCGTCGCGACGCCTTTCGGGCTCCTCCTCGCGGTCCTCGTCGACCGGGGCGTCCGCTTCAGCCGCTTCTACCAGTCCGTGCTCTACCTGCCCGTCGTCCTGTCGCTCGCCGTCGTCGGATTCATGGCGCAGCTCCTGCTCGGCACCGACCAGGGCGTCGTGAACACGGTCATCGGCGACGAGCGGGACCCCGTGGACTGGCTCGGCGACCCCCGCGTCAACCTGTGGATGATGATGCTGGCCGCGAGCTGGCGGCACACCGGCTACGTGATGATCCTCTACCTGGCCGGACTGAAGTCCGTCGACCCGGCGCTGAAGGAGGCCGCCGCCCTCGACGGCGCGAACGAACGCCAGACGTTCTTCCACGTCACCCTGCCCGCCCTGCGCCCCGTCAACGTCGTCGTGGGCGTGATCACGGTCATCGAGGCGCTGCGCGCCTTCGACATCGTGTACGCGGTGAACAAGGGCCGCAACGGCCTGGAACTGCTCTCCGTCCTGATCACCGACAACATCATCGGCGAGGCCGCCCGCATCGGGTTCGGCTCGGCCATCGCGGTCGTCCTGCTCGGCGTCTCGCTGGTGTTCGTCGTCGCGTTCCTGGCCCACGAGTGGAGAGGGGCGCACGACACATGACCCCCGAACCAGGACCCTCCACCCCGGCCGGTGCCCCGACGCCGAGCCCCGCGCGCCCCGCGCGCCCCGTGCGTGGTCGGCGCCCGCGCCGGGGACGGTACGGCGTCCACCTCTTCCTCACGGCGGTGTGCCTGGTGTTCGCGGCGCCGCTGCTGCTCGCCGTCCAGGCCAGCCTGCGCCCCTACGAGGAGACCGCGCGGCACGGCTACCTCTCCTGGCCGAAGAAGCTGTCCTTCGCCTACTACCACGAGGCCTACACGTCCTCCGGCATGGGCAGGCACTTCCTCAACACACTGGTCATCACCCTGCCCGCGGTGGTCGTCACGCTGTTCCTCGCGGCCTTCGTCGCCTTCGCGGTCTCCCGGCTGCGCGTCCGCGGCGGCCTCGCGCTCCTGATGTTCTTCACGGCGGGCAACCTGCTGCCGCCGCAGGTCCTGGTGACCCCGCTCTACGTCCTGTTCCTGCGCGTCGACCTCCCCTGGTGGATGTCCGACTCGATGTCCCTCTACGACTCGTACTGGGCGGTCGTCGTGGTCAACATCGGCTTCCAGCTGGGGTTCTGCGTCTTCGTGCTGGCCCAGTTCATGCGCACCCTGCCCCAGGAGGTCCTGGAGGCCGCCGTGGTCGACGGGGCCGGCGTGTGGACGCGGTTCTGGCGCATCACCCTGCCGCTCTGCCGCCCCGCGCTCGCGGCCCTGGCCACCCTGGAGTTCACCTGGATCTACAACGACTTCCTCTGGGCCCTCGTCTTCCTCTCGGACCCCGACAAGCTCCCCATCACCTCCGCCCTCAACAACCTCCGCGGCCAGTTCTTCACCGACCACAACCTGCTCGCGGCGGGCTCCATCCTGGTGGCCCTGCCCACGATCCTGGTCTTCCTGCTCCTCCAGCGTCACTTCATCGCGGGGCTGACGCTGGGGGCCGGCAAGGGGTGAGCGGCGGACCTGCGGAGACATTCCTTTCAGTCGCCGCGGCGCCAGTGTCCGCCGAAGCGCCTCAGGAGACGTAGCGCCCTCGGGGGTCATCGCTGCTGGAAGGGCGACGGCTATGCCTGGGCCCCGCCCTGAACGGTCTGGGGAGTATCTGGGGAGATCTTTTCAGGGTCGGCGCCAGCAGAGGACCACACATCCATCGCCCGTCGCCCGTCGGCCGCGGCCGTCAGCCTCCGGCATGAAGTGCGCGTAGACCCGCAATGTGATCGACGGGTCTGCATGTCCTAAGGCTTGTCCCGCAATGATCTTCGAGTCGGTGTAGACGCGGTGGCATCCGTGGTCGGCGCACGCGCTTCTGGCC
>NZ_JASCXL010000143.1:0-23108 GCF_030010595.1 Streptomyces sp. CC224B
CCCGGCGCCCCCCCCGCCCCCGCCCGCGCCCCCGCCGCCCCCGCCCCCCCCCTCGGGGGGTTTGCGGGGGGGGCCCCCCCCCCCCCCCCGCGCCCCTGGCGGGGCGCTCAAGCTGGGCGCGGGCCCCTGAGGGGCGCTCGAGCGGGGCGCGGCTTGGACCGTTGAGGGCGCCCACGCCATGAAAAACGCCCCGCCGTCGATCCCCCCACGGGTCGACGGACGGGGCGCTTTCCTGTGCCCCGGTGCGGATTCCCCCCACGGGATCCGGCCGGGAGTCTGTGGTGCGGCCCATGCCTCGGTTTCGGTCTGCGGTCTGCCGGGACGCGTACGGGACCGGGAGGGCCGCTCAAAGCTCCCCGGTGTGCACGTGCCCCGGCCAACGCGTTCCGGGAACATCCCCCAAGACGTCCCCAGACACCGGACGGATCCCCCAAGATCCCTCTGGTGTCGCCCTCTTAGACTCGCGAGCCCCCTCGATGGTTACGTTCCGATCCTTGTGATCTGCGTCTCTTGCATATGTTCCGTTTGCGCACAAGAGATACCTCTTGCGGGTTACGGCTCCTGCGTGAGGGTCCCGCGAAGACAGTGTGAAGGATCGCGGACCTGGGGGAAAGACCGCAAGTGAAGGCGGTTGGTCACGGGCCCGGAAAAGCGGGCGGGCCCCGCGGCGGTGGTGGGTGCCGGGGGCC
Source organism: Streptomyces sp. CC224B (assembly GCF_030010595.1). NCBI lineage: Bacteria > Bacillati > Actinomycetota > Actinomycetes > Kitasatosporales > Streptomycetaceae > Streptomyces > Streptomyces sp. CC224B. Next base: position 690 of record NZ_JASCXL010000143.1, read on the forward strand.
CGTGACGGGGGGAGGGAGTGGGTCAGGCGGTGGTGCCGACGAGCTCGTAACCGGCCTCGTCGACCGCGGCGCGCACCTCCGCCTCGTCGAGCGGGGCCGCGGAGACCACGGTCACCTTGCCCGTCGCGGCCACCGCCTGGACGGAGCTGACGCCCGCGAGCTCGGAGATCTCGCTGCTGACGGCGGACTCGCAGTGGCCGCACGTCATTCCCTTCACCTCGTACACGGTGGTGAGGGCGCCGGGCTGCGAGGTCTGGGCGTTGGCGGTCATGTCGTTCTCCTCGGTGCAGCGTGTGGGGTGGTGGGTACGGAACGTCGGCGTGGGCCAGGGGCTCTGGTGCTCCGGTGGCCCAGGAGAACCCCTGACACCTCCACACTATACCCCTAGGGGGTATTTTCCAAGAGGGGTCCGGGGCCACGGCCGGAAGGTTTCACTCGCCCTTTCTGGTGCGGTTGCCGGGCCTCGACGCGACCCAGGAGCGGATGGTGTCCGCGTACCAGAAGGGCTTGCCGCCCTCGACGTGGTCGGGGTCGGGGAGCAGTCCGTGCTTGCGGTACGAGCGCACGGTGTCCGGCTGCACCCGGATGTGCGCGGCGATGTCCTTGTACGACCAGAGCCTGCGGTCGGTCATCAGTGGCTCCTCCCTGTGTGCGCCCAGGGCGGCCGAACGGCCGACGGGGGAGCTGGGCGCCGCACTGGTTGTCACTCAGCCTGTGCCCCGTGAACGACGGAGAGTGACCGCGGGGGAGGGCCTGTCGACGGGCTGTGACCAGAAACCTGCGGAGGTGTCACATGTGTGACGAGAGTGGGGCGTTTGTCACGTAACTCGTACCCCGCGCGGGCATGAAGGGACCCGCGCGCCCCGTCCCACGCTGTCCACGGGCCGTCGGGGCCGCGCGGCCGGCGCGTCGCGCCGCTACGCCCCGCAGGAGCGCAGGAAGGCCCGGGTGCGGCGGGCGATGGGCTCCGGCTCGTCCGGCGCGCACGGGTACATGTCCTGCTCGACGATGGCGAACAGCTCGACGCCGAGCTTCTGCGCCGCCGCGAGGACGGGCTCCAGGGCGGGCGCGCCCGCGGGCGGCTCGCACATCACGCCGCGCGCCACGGCGGGCCCGAACGGCACGTCGTGCGCCCGTACCTCGGCCAGGACGGCCGGGTCGACCTGCTTGAGGTGGAGGTAGCCGACGCGCTCGCCGTACGTCTCGATGAGCTTGACGCTGTCGCCGCCGCAGTACGCGTAGTGGCCGGTGTCCAGGCAGAGCGAGACGAGGGCGGGGTCGGTGGCGTCCAGGAAGCGGGCGACGTTCTCCTCGGTGTCGATGTGGGTGTCCGCGTGCGGGTGGACGACGATGTCCAGGCCGTAGCGCTCGCGCACCTCGTGGCCGAGCCGCTCGGTCTGGGACGCCAGCCGGCGCCACTGCTCCGGCGTCAGCGTCGCGTCCTCGAGCACCTCGCCGGTCCTGTCGTCGCGCCAGAAGGACGGGATGACGACGAGGTGCCGCCCGCCCGTCGCCCGGGTCAGCGCGGCGACGGACGCCACGTGCTCCCACGTGCGGTCCCAGACGGCCGGGCCGTGGTGCAGCGAGGTGAAGACGGTGCCCGCCGACACCTTCAGGCCGCGGCGCCGGGTCTCGTCGGTGAGCACGGCCGGGTCGGTCGGCAGATAGCCGTACGGGCCCAGCTCGATCCACTCGTACCCGCACGCCGCGACCTCGTCCAGGAAGCGGCTCCACGGCACCTGCCGGGGGTCGTCGGGGAACCACACGCCCCACGAGTCGGGGGCCGAACCGATCCTGATGCGGGACAACCCGGACTCGCTCCTGTGCTGTGCCATGGCCGCAAGCCTCGCCGTCCGCCGAGAAGAGTGTCAAGGAGTGGTCCGAATGTAAGGACAAAATGTTGACAGGGTTCCCGGGGCGCGATTAGACCTGGGGGGAGCCACCACGAAGGGACGTGCAGGGTGACCGCTCCGCACACGGATCCGCACACCGGCCCGCGGCCCGGTCCGCACACCGCCCGGCGCGCCGGGGCGGCCGCCGGCCCGCACACCGGGCCGCGCGCCGGAGCGGCCGCCGACGCGCAGGCCGGTCCGTACGACGTGATCACCATGGGGCGGATCGGGGTGGACCTGTACCCCCTGCAGACCGGGGTGCCGCTCGCGCGGGTCACGACGTTCGGGAAGTTCCTCGGCGGCTCGGCGACGAACGTGGCGGTCGCGGCGGCCCGGCTCGGGCGGCGCGTCGGCGTGGTCACGCGGACGGGGCGGGACCCGTTCGGGGAGTACCTGCGGGCGCAGCTCCGGGAGTTCGGCGTGGACGAGCGCTGGGTCACCGAGGTGGCGGGCCTGCCGACGCCGGTGACCTTCTGCGAGGTGTTCCCGCCCGACGACTTCCCGCTGTACTTCTACCGGCAGCCCAAGGCACCCGACCTGGAGATCCGCGCGGACGAGCTGGACCTCGGGGCGATCGCGGCGGCGCGGATCTTCTGGATGACCGGGACGGGCCTGAGCGAGGAGCCGAGCCGGGAGGCGACGCTGGCCGCGCTCGCCGCCCGCGCGGGCGCCGCCCGCACGGTCTTCGACCTCGACTGGCGCCCCATGTTCTGGCGCGACCCGGACGCGGCCCGCCCCCACTACGCCGCCGCGCTGCGGCACGCGACCGTGGCCGTGGGCAACGTGGACGAGGTGGAGGTCGCGACGGGGCTCCGCCGGCCCCGGGACGCCGCGCTTGCCCTCCTGGACGCCGGGGCGGAGCTGGCCGTGGTCAAGCAGGGGCCGCGCGGGGTGCTGGCGATGAACCGGGCGGGGGAGTCCGCCGAGGTGCCGCCGCTGCCGGTGACCGTGCTCAACGGGCTGGGCGCGGGGGACGCCTTCGGCGGGGCGCTGTGCCACGGGCTGCTCGCCGGGTGGGAGCTGTCGCGGGTGGTGGAGTTCGCCAACGCGGCGGGGGCGATCGTCGCTTCGCGACTGGAGTGCTCGTCGGCGATGCCGTACGCCGACGAGGTCGAGGCCGCGCTCGCCGCCGGGGCCGTGCGCCCCTCCAGGGCCGCGCGTTCCTCCGAGGCCGCGCGGTGAGGGCCCTCGTCCACGGCGGAGGGCACCTGGAGTTGTGCCCGCCCCTCGGCGACGGTGACGGAGTACGGGCATGAGCGCCGTCGACGTGGCCGCGCTCGTGCGGACGCGGGCCCGGTGGCCCGAGGCCGTCGCCGAGGCCGCCGCGCGGCGGGCCCGGCGGCCGTTGCTCGGGGAGTCCGGGCGGCTGATGGTCGTCGCGGCGGACCACCCGGCGCGGGGCTCGCTCGGCGTCGGCAAGGACCCGCTCGCCATGGCCGACCGGGCCGACCTCCTGGAGCGGCTGTGCGTCGCCCTGGCGCGGCCCGGCGTGGACGGCGTGCTCGCCACCGCCGACATCCTCGACGACCTGCTGCTGCTCGGCGCGCTCGACGGCAAGGTCGTGATGGGCTCCATGAACCGGGGCGGCCTCGCGGGCGCCGCGTTCGAGCTGGACGACCGGTTCACCGGGCACCGCCCCGAGGACCTGGAACGGCTCGGCTTCGACGCGGGCAAGCTGCTGCTGCGCGTCGACTACGAGGACCCCGGCTCACTCACCACGCTGTACGCCACCGCGCGCGCCGTCGACGCCATGGCGGCGCGCCGGCTGCCGGTGTTCGTCGAGCCGTTCCTGTGCCGCAGGACCCCCGACGGCGTGCGCAACGACCTGAGCGCCGAGGCCGTGACCCGGTCCATCGCCATCGCCTCCGGGCTCGGCGGCACCTCGGCGTACACCTGGCTGAAGGTGCCCGTCACCGAGGACCCCGACGACATGGCGCGCGTCATGGAGACCTCGACGCTGCCCGCCGTGCTCCTCGGCGGCGACATCGGCACGGACCCCGGGGACGCGGACCACACGTTCGACAAGTGGCGGGACGCGCTCCGGCTGCCCACCGTGTACGGCCTGGTGGCGGGGCGCGCGCTGCTCTACCCGGCGGACGGAGACGTGGCGGGCGCCGTCGACACGGCCGTGGGCCTGCTGTAGCCGTGACGTACGCACCGAACAGGAGGCCCGTATGACGTATCTGCCGAAGGGGAGCGCGGCCGAGGGGCCCTACGCCCTCGCCGTGGACCCCGCACGCGCCGCCTGGACGTACTCCAGCCTGCGCGTCGTCGAACTGCCGCCCGGTGGGGCGCACTCCTTCGCCACCGGGGAGAGTGAATGGATCGTGCTCCCGCTGACCGGCGGCTGTACGGTGCACACGGAGGGCGAGATCATCGAACTCCTGGGCCGGGAGAGCGTGTTCAGCGAGGCGAGCGACTTCGCCTACGTTCCCCGCGACTCCCACCTCCAGATCGCCTCCGGCGCGGGAGGCCGCTTCGCCCTGGCAGGAGCGAAGTGCGAGCGCCGACTCCCCGCCCGCTACGGCCCCGCGCCGGAGGTCCCCGTCGAGCACCGCGGCAGCGGCACGTGCGCCCGCCAGGTGCGCAACTTCGCCGCGGCGGACGCGTTCGACTGCGACCGCCTCATCGCCGTCGAGGTGGTCACGCCCGGCGGCAACTGGTCCTCGTACCCGCCGCACAAGCACGACGAGTACCGCCCCGGCGCCGAGACCGAGCTGGAGGAGATCTACTACTTCGAGATCGACGGCCCCGGCGGCTTCGGCTACCAGCGAGTGTTCCCCTCCCGCGAGGGCGGCACCGACGTGCTCGCCGAGGTCCGCTCCGGCGACGCCGTGCTCGTGCCCGACGGCTGGCACGGGCCGTCGATCGCCCAGCCGGGCCACGCCATGTACTACCTGAACGTGATGGCGGGGCCCGGCGACGAACGGGAATGGAAGATCTGCTTCCACCCCGACCACACGGAGGGATACCGATGAGCGGCACGGTCCGGCTGACCACCGCCCAGGCGCTGGTGCGCTTCCTGGCCCGGCAGCACACCGAGCGGGACGGCGCCCGCCGCCGCCTCATCGGCGCGACCTGGGGCATCTTCGGGCACGGCAACGTGGCCGGGCTCGGCCAGGCGCTCGTCGAGCACGGCGACGAGATGCCCTTCCTCCAGGGGCGCAACGAGCAGGCCATGGTGCACGCGGCCGTCGGCCACGCCCGGCAGTCCGGGCGGCTGGCCACGCACGCCGTCACCACGTCCATCGGCCCGGGCGCCACCAACCTCGTCACGGGCGCCGCGCTCGCGACCGTCAACCACCTGCCCGTGCTGCTGCTGCCCGGCGACGTCTTCGCCGCCCGCCCCGCCGACCCGGTGCTCCAGCAGCTCGAAGTGCCGTACGCGGGTGACGTGTCCGTCAACGACTGCCTGCGCCCGGTGTCGGCGTACTTCGACCGGATCACCCGGCCCGAGGCGCTGGTCCCCGCCGCGCTCCAGGCGATGCGCGTGCTCACCGACCCGGCGGCCACGGGCGCGGTCACCCTCGCCCTGCCGCAGGACGTCCAGGCGGAGGCCTGGGACTGGCCGGAGGAGTTCTTCGCCGAACGGGTCTGGCCGGTGCGCCGCCAGGCCCCCGACCCGGCCGAGGTGGCGGCCGCCGCGCGGGCCGTGCGGGCCGCCGCCAGGCCGCTGCTCGTCGCGGGCGGCGGCGTCCACCACAGCGCCGCCGAGGACGCCCTGCGGGCCTTCGCCGACGCCACCGGCATCCCCGTGGCGTCCACGCAGGCGGGCAAGGGCTCGCTGCGCCACGACCACCCGGCCGACGTCGGCGGCATCGGCCACACCGGCACCGCCACCGCCGCCGAACTGGCCCGCGCCGCCGACCTGGTGATCGGCGTCGGCACCCGCTGGACCGACTTCACCACGGCGTCCGGCACGCTCTTCGCCGGGGACGGCGTGCGCTTCGTGAACCTCAACGTCGCCCCGTACGACGCCCACAAGATGGCGGGCACGACGGTCGTCGCGGACGCCCGCGCGGGCCTGGAGGCCCTCACCCGGGCGCTCGCGGGCCACCGCGTGGAGCCCGCGTACGCGGACCGGTACACGGGCGCCAAGGAGCGCTGGGAGCGGCGCGTCGACGCCGCGTACGCGGTGGACGATCCGGCCGCGCGCCCCGCCCAGACCCAGGTCCTCGGCCTGCTCGACGAACTCGTCGGCGACGAGGACGTCGTGATCAACGCGGCCGGCTCGCTCCCCGGCGACCTGCACAAGCTGTGGCGGACCCGCTCGCCGCGCCAGTACCACGTCGAGTACGGCTACTCCTGCATGGGCTACGAGATCCCGGCCGCGATCGGAGTCTCCCTGGCCGCCCCCGGGGCGCCGGTGTGGGCCCTCGTCGGCGACGGCACGTACCTGATGATGCCCACCGAGATCGTCACGGCCGTGCAGGAGGACGTCCCGATCAAGGTCGTGATCCTCCAGAACCACGGCTACGCCTCCATCGGCGGCCTCTCGGAGTCCGTGGGCGGCGAGCGGTTCGGCACCGCCTACCGCCACCGCGCCCCCGACGGCACCTACACCGGCGCCCCGCTGCCCGTCGACCTCGCCGCCAACGCGGCCTCCCTCGGCCTGCCGGTGACCCGGGCGGAGACCGTCGGCGAGCTGCGCGCGGCGCTGCGCGCAGCGCGGGCGGCGGACGGTCCCACATGTGTCTACGTGGAGACGGAAACGGCAGACACAGTGTCGGGCCCGCCCCCGGCACAGGCGTGGTGGGATGTGCCCGTGGCCGAGACCGCGACCCGCCCGTCGGCGGTCAGGGCCCGCGAGGAGTACGACCGGCACGTCTCCGCCCGGCGTCGCCATCTGTGAGGGAGTTCTTGGCATGACTGGCATGACGAAGACCGTCGACCACTGGATCGGCGGCAAGGCCGTCGAGGGGACGTCCGGCACCTACGGCCCGGTCACCGACCCGGCGACCGGCGCCGTCACGACGCGGGTGCCCTTCGCGGACGTGTCCGAGGTGGACGCGGCGGTCGCCGCCGCCAAGACCGCGTACGCGACCTGGGGCACGTCCTCGCTCGCGCAGCGCACGAGCATCCTCTTCCGGTTCCGCGCGCTGCTCGACGCGCACCGCGACGAGATCGCCGCGCTGATCACCGCCGAGCACGGCAAGGTGCACTCCGACGCGCTCGGCGAGGTCGCCCGCGGCCTGGAGATCGTCGACCTGGCCTGCGGCATCAACGTGCAGCTCAAGGGCGAGCTGTCCACGCAGGTCGCCAGCCGCGTCGACGTCGCCTCGATCCGCCAGCCGCTCGGCGTCGTCGCGGGCATCACGCCCTTCAACTTCCCGGCCATGGTGCCGATGTGGATGTTCCCGATCGCCATCGCGTGCGGCAACACCTTCGTCCTCAAGCCCAGCGAGAAGGACCCGTCGGCGCCGGTGCGGATCGCCGAGCTGCTCGCCGAGGCGGGCCTGCCCGACGGCGTCTTCAACGTCGTGCACGGCGACAAGGCGGCCGTGGACCGCCTCCTGGTCCACCCGGACGTGGCCGCGGTCTCCTTCGTGGGCTCGACCCCGATCGCCCGCCACATCCACACCACGGCCTCCGCGCACGGCAAGCGCGTCCAGGCCCTCGGCGGCGCCAAGAACCACATGCTGGTGCTGCCCGACGCCGACCTGGACGCGGCCGCCGACGCGGCGGTCTCGGCGGCGTACGGCTCGGCGGGCGAGCGCTGCATGGCCATCTCGGCCGTCGTGGCGGTCGGCCCGGTCGGCGACGAGCTCGTCGCGAAGATCAAGGAGCGGGCCGAGAAGATCAAGATCGGCCCCGGCACCGACCCGGAGTCGGAGATGGGCCCGCTCATCACGGCCGCGCACCGCGACAAGGTGGCGTCGTACGTGACGGGCGCGGCGGCCCAGGGCTGCGAGGTCGTCCTGGACGGCACCGGCCACACCGTCGAGGGCTACGAGGACGGCCACTGGATCGGCCTGTCCCTGCTCGACCGGGTGCCGGTGACGGCGGACGCGTACCGCGACGAGATCTTCGGCCCCGTCCTGTGCGTGCTGCGCGTCGACACCTACGAGGAGGGCCTGGCCCTCATCAACGCCTCGCCGTTCGGCAACGGCACGGCCGTCTTCACGCGCGACGGCGGCGCCGCGCGCCGCTTCCAGCTCGAGGTCGAGGCGGGCATGGTCGGCGTGAACGTGCCGATCCCGGTGCCGGTGGGCTACCACTCCTTCGGCGGCTGGAAGGACTCGCTCTTCGGCGACCACCACATCTACGGCAACGACGGCACGCACTTCTACACCCGCGGCAAGGTCGTCACGACCCGCTGGCCCGACCCGTCCGACACCCCGGCGGGCGTGGACCTGGGGTTCCCGCGCACCCACTGAGGGCCGTCCCCCGGTGAACGAGGCCGTCCGCACAGCGGACGGTCTCGTTTCTTTTTCGGCGCGATGGCTGCGGTTCCCGCAGGGAGGGGAGAAAGGGGGCGAGGAAGGCACTCTCTTCGGTTGACCTTGATATCAAAGGTATTCAGCTCGAAATGTGTACGGATTGTTGGCGCTGTCAGGCAACATCTGTGATTCCACGGCGAGTTGGACGTTCACCTCGGTGCGGATTCCGTAGGTAACCGGCCATTGACGTTTTCCTGACGCGGGGGTTTCCATGACGGCTCGCCTCCCCCCTTAGTACGAGTTAGTACGAGCCGATCGGATCCGCCGCATGACCGAAACGCTGCACACGCCGCAGACCGCGGCCGCTCCCGTGGTACCGGACTCCGCGCAGGGAGCGGAGGGGCCGGGGGCCCCGCGGACACTCAAGCGGTCCATCGGCGTCGTCGGCGGCACCCTGCTCACACTGTCCTGCGTGACCCCGGCGTCCACGCTGTTCGTGGTCGTGCCCGACCTGTTCGCCACGCTGGGCACCGCCACCGCCCTCACCATCGCGATCGGCGCCCTGCTGTGCGTGGGCGTCGCCTTCTGCTACGCCGAGCTCGGCACGCTCATCCCCAGCGCGGGCGGCGAGTACGCGATGGTCTCCACGATGGCCGGGCGGCTCGCGGGCTGGCTGGTGTTCGTGCTCTCCCTGCTCGTCGTCATGATCGTGCCGCCGGTCATCGCCATGGGCACCGCCGACTACCTGGCGCCCCTCGTCCACATCGACGCCCGGTACGCCGGCGCGGGCGTGATGGTCCTCGCCACCCTCGCGGGCCTGCTCGACCTGCGGGCCAACGCCTGGATCACCGGTGTCTTCCTGGTCCTGGAAGTGGTGGCCGCGGCGGTCGTGGCGGTGCTCGGCTTCACACACGCCGAGCGCGGGGCGGGCAGCCTCGTCGACCTCACCGTCGCGGGCGGCTCCGCCTCCGGCCCCGGCGGCGGGACCGAGGCCGTCACCGCCATGCTCATCGTCTCCGGGCTCGCCATCGCCCTCTTCGTCACCCAGGGCTTCTCCACCGCCGTCTACCTCTCCGAGGAGATGGAGGACCCGCGCCGCAACGTCGCCCGGACCGTGCTGCTCACCCTCGGCATCTCCGCCGTGGTGCTCCTGGTGCCGGTCGCCGCGATCACCGTGGGCGCGCCGGACCTGGCGGCGCTCACCCGCGGGGACATCGGCGGCATGGTCGAGGGCTGGTCCGGCTCCGGCGTCGCCACCTTCATCAGCCTGTGCGTGGCCCTCGCCATCGTCAACGCGGGCATCGTCATGGTCATCCAGAACTCCCGCGTGCTGTTCGCCTCCGCGCGCGACAAGGCCTGGCCAGCGCCCGTGAACACGGTCCTGTCCCGGCTCGGGTCCCGCTTCGGCTCGCCCTGGGTCGCCACGCTCCTGGTCGGCGTCCCGGGCGCGGGGCTGTGCTTCGTGAACCTCGACACGCTGTACGGGGTCACCGGGGTGTCCGTGACCGGCATGTACCTGCTCGTCGCGGTGGCGGCGCTGCTGGGGCGCCGGGGCGGGCGGTCGCTGGCCCCGGCCTGGCGGATGCCGCTGTGGCCGGGGGTGCCGGTGGTGCTCATCGCGGTCCTGGCGTACGTGCTGAGCCGGCAGGAGGTCGCGTACCTGCTGTGGACCGGGGGGATCGTGGGGGTGGCGACGCTGTACTGGCTCTGCTATCTGCGGCCGCGGGGGGCTACGCGGTGGCTGGTGAGCGTGCCGGAGTAGGCCCTCGCGGGGGGCGCCCCACTGCATCCATCAGCGCGCTCCGCGCCTCGTCCTCAAACGCCGGACGGGCTGGAACTGGCCGCGCCGGGGATCATTCAGCCCGTCCGGCGTTTGAGGACGAGCGCGCCGGCGCGATTTCGGGGGTCCAGGGGGCGGAGCCCCTTGGTTTCGGGAAGGGGCGGGATTGGGGAGCCCCCGGCAGGGTCAGCCGCCCAGGCTGCGTACCACCGTGTCCCAGTCGGCCTCCGTCACCACCCGCCGCCCGGGCCCGTCCGCGGGCAGCAGGTCGCGGTCCTTGAACCCGCTGGACGTGACCACGCACACCACCGGCCCCTCCCCGGCCCCGGGGACGGGGCCGAGCTGCCGGAGCCCCGCGAGCCCCGCCGCCGCGGAGAGCTCCGCCCAGAGCCCGCCCCGCGCCAGCTCCCCCCGCGCCGCGGCCATCTCCGCGTCCGACACGAGCAGCGCCGACCCCCCGCTCTCCCGCACCGCGACCACGCCCCGGGCACTCCCCACCGGGCAGGCGATGGCGTACGCGGCGGTCTCCCCGACGGGGACCCGCGCGGCGGGCAGCCCGGCGCGCACGGCGGCGGCCAGCGGGCCCCCGGCGGCGGGCTCGCAGGCGTACAGGCGCGGCACCCGGGACCCGTACCCGAGCCGCACCAGCTCGGCGAAGCCCTTCCAGACGCCGAACAGCATCTCCCCGTAGCCGGTCGGCACGAACACCGCGCGGGGCAGGACGCCGAGGTCCGTAAAGATCTCGTACGCGAGCGTCTTGTAGCCCTCGGGCCCGAAGCCGTGCCCGGTGTGCGCGGCGGGCGTGAGGTTGCTGACGGGGTGGTAGCCGGTCCGCTCGACGACGCGCCGCATCAGGGGCCAGCGGTCCCCGTCGGGCACGTGCAGCACGGTCGCCCCGTACGCGCGCAGGAACGCGTCGACGGCGGGCGGCACGTCCGGCGCGGTCAGGACGGCGCACGGCAGCCCGGCCCGCGCCGCGTACGCGGCCGCCGACGCGCCGTGGTTGCCGGAGGAGGCGACGACCACGCCGGGCGCGCCCGCGCCGACGGCCGCGCTCACGGTGACCCGGTTGAGCCGGTCCTTGTGGCTCCACGTCGGGTTGCGGGACTCGTCCTTGACCCAGACGCCGTCCTCCAGGGGCAGCAGCGGCGTACCGCCCTCGGCGAGGGAGGGCGCGGCCAGCGGCGGCAGCAGCGGCGCCCAGCGCTCGTGGCCGCGCGGCCGGGCGGCGGCGGCCCGCGGCGTGAAGAAGCCGCCGGGCACCCGGTCATAGGCGTAGTCGACGTCCACGGGGTGGGCGACCGACTCCGTGCTCGTGACCGGGCAGCCCTCCGTCAGCGGCGGCCACAGCGGGAAGCGGACGGACGGATCGCCCAGGGAGCGCTGGCCGACGGCCAGGGACGGAAGCGGGTCGGGGGTCTCCTCGGATGCCGCAGGCAGGGATGTCATGGGCCAACAGCCTAGGTGCCCCTGACAGTTGGGCCCCCGGGCCGGGCGGCTACCGCCGGTGCCGTACGCGGGTCGCCCGCCGTACTCCCCGGGGAGGCCGCGGGGTTCCGACCGGGGGCTGCCCCGGTCGCCGGCGGGCGCCCGTACCGTTGTCGCATGGATCTACGACTGCCCCGGGCCGGAGCCTGGAAGGCGGCGCTGCGGACGCCGCGGCGGCTCGGCGCCGCCGCGGCCGCCGTCGTGGTGCTCGCGGGAGCGGGCACCTGGACCGCGCTCGCCTCCGGCGACGGACCCGCCGTGCGCCGCTCGGACCGCGTCCTGACCACCGGCCGCGACGAGGGCAGGCAGGTGCGGATCGACACGTCGTACTTCACCGCCGGCGACCCCGGGACCAGGCGCCCCGCCGTGCTGATCGGGCACGGCTTCGGCGGCAGCAAGGACGACGTGCGCGAGCAGGCCGAGCGCCTGGCCCGCGACGGGTACGCGGTCCTGACCTGGTCGGCGCGCGGCTTCGGCAGGTCCACCGGCCGGATCGGGCTCAACGACCCCGAGGGCGAGGTCGCCGACGTGTCACGGCTCGTCGACTGGCTGGCCGAGCGCCCCGAGGTGCTCCTCGACAAGGGCGGTGACCCGCGCGTGGGCGTCACGGGCGCCTCCTACGGCGGCGCGGTCGCGCTGCTCGCCGCCGGGCACGACGACCGGGTCGACGCGATCGCCCCGGCGATGACGTACTGGAACCTGGCCGACGCCCTGTTCCCGCGCGGCGTCTTCAAGAAGCAGTGGGCCGGGATGTTCCTGAGCGCGGGCGGCGGCTGCGACCGCTTCCAGCCCCGCCTGTGCGCGATGTACGAGCGCGTGGCGGTGTCCGGGAAGCCGGACGCGAAGGCGCGCGCCCTGCTCGCCGGGCGCAGCCCCGCCGCCATGGGCGACCGGATCAAGGTGCCCGCGCTGATCGTGCAGGGCCAGCGGGACTCGCTGTTCCCGCTCGACCAGGCCGACGCCATGGCGAAGGCGATCCGCGCCAACCACGCGCCGGTCGCGGTCGACTGGATCGCGGGCGGCCACGACGGCGGCGACAAGGAGACCGACCGGGTCGCCGGGCGGGTCACCTCCTGGTTCGACCGCTACCTGAAGGACGACAAGGGCGCGGGCACCGGCCCCGCCTTCCGCGTCACCCGCACCGGAGGCATCGACTCCACCGACGGCGCGGCCACCCTGCGCGGCGCGAGCGGCGACCGCTACCCCGGGCTCACGGGTGACGTGCGCGAGGTGCCGCTCGCCGGGCGCCCGCAGACCTTCGACAACCCCGCGGGCGGCGCGCCGCCCGCCGTCTCCGGCCTGCCGGGCCTCGGCGCGGCGGGCGGGAACGGCCTGGCGCGGCTGTCCTCGCTCGGCGTCGGCGTCTCGCTCGACGTGCCCGGGCAGTACGCCGCGTTCACGTCGCGGCCGCTCACCGGGGACCTGCGGATCACCGGTACCCCCACCGTGCGGGTGCGCGTGAAGTCCGCGAGCGCGGACACGGTGCTCTTCGGGAAGGTGTACGACGTGGGGCCCGGGGGCCGCCAGGTGCTGCCCGCGCAGCTCGTCGCCCCGGTGCGGATCGGCGAGGCCGTCGACGGCAAGGACGTCGAGCTGACGCTGCCCGCCGTCGACCACGAGCTGAAGAAGGGCCACCGGCTGCGCCTGGTGCTCGCCGCCTCCGACCTGGGGTACGCCTCCCCGGACCGGCCGGCCGCGTACACCGTGGCCGTCAAGAGCGGCCTGAGGGTCCCGACGGCCCCCGGCGTGGACACGGCCGCCGCGCCGCTGCCCGCCTGGGTGTGGTGGCTGCCGCTGACCGGCGCGGGCGTCGCGGCGGCCCTGCTGCTCATCGGCCGCCGCCGCGTCACGGCCCCGGCGCCGGACCCGGACCTCGCCGACGTGCCGCTCCAGATCACCGGCCTGAGCAAGCGGTACGCGAAGTCCGCCGACCGGTACGCGGTGCGCGACCTGTCGTTCCGCGTCGAGCGGGGCCAGGTCCTCGGCCTCCTCGGGCCGAACGGCGCGGGCAAGACCACCACCCTGCGCATGCTGATGGGCCTCATCCGCCCCGACGCGGGCGAGATCCGCGTCTTCGGCCGGGCCATCCGCCCCGGGGCGCCCGTCCTCTCCCGGGTCGGCGCGTTCGTCGAGGGCGCCGGGTTCCTGCCCCACCTGTCGGGCCGGGAGAACCTGGAGCTGTACTGGCGGGCCACCGGCCGCCCCGCCGAGGACGCGCACCTGGACGAGGCCCTGGAGATCGCCGGGCTCGGCGACGCCCTCGCCCGCGCCGTGCGGACGTACTCCCAGGGCATGCGCCAGCGCCTCGCCCTGGCCCAGGCCATGCTGGGCCTGCCCGACCTGCTGATCCTGGACGAGCCGACCAACGGCCTCGACCCGCCCCAGATCCGCGAGATGCGCGAGGTGATGATCCGGTACGCGGCGGGCGGCCGCACGGTCATCGTCTCCAGCCACCTCCTGGCCGAGGTCGAGCAGTCCTGCACCCACCTGGTCGTCATGGACCGCGGCCGGCTCGTGCAGGCGGGCCCCGTCGACGAGATCGTCGGCACCGGGGACACGCTCCTCGTCGGCCTGGCGGCGGACGTCCCCGACCCGCTGGTCGAGAAGGTGGCCGCGCTCCCGGGCGTGGCGTCCGCCGTCCGCGCCGAGGGCGGGCTCCTGGTGCGGCTCGACGGCGGCCCCGGGGCGACGGGCGCGGCGCTGCTGCCCGAGCTGGTGCGCCTGGAGGTGCCGGTGGAGTCCCTCGGGCCGCACCGGCGCCTGGAGGACGCGTTCCTGACCCTGATCGGAGGAGGTGCGGCGTGACGGCCCCACAGGACACGGCGGAGACGGCCGACGGGCCCCGCGAGGCACCGCCGGGCACCCGGGGCGCGGCCCCGGACGGCCCCGCGAACACCACGGATACCGCGGACACCTCAGACACCGCAGGCACCGCGGACGCGGCGGACGCGGCGGACACCATCGACACCAGCAACACCACCGACACCATGAAAGCCACCGACATCGCCGACACCGCCGCCCTCGCGGCCACCGCGCCCGGCTACCGCCCCGGCCGCACGCTGCCGCTGCGCGTCGAGGCGATCCGCCAGCTCAAGCGGCGGCGCACCCTCGTCATGGGCGGCGTCCTCGCCCTGCTGCCCCTGGTGCTGCTCCTTGCCTTCGCGGTCGCCGGGTCGCCGGGCGGGCGCAGCGACCGGGTCACCCTCATGGACACGGCCACGGCGTCGGGGGTGAACTTCGCGGCGACGTGCCTGTTCGTGTCGGCGGGCTTCCTGCTCGTCATCCCGGTCGCGCTGTTCTGCGGGGACACCGTGGCCGCCGAGGCGGGCTGGTCCAGCCTGCGCTACCTGCTCGCCGCGCCCGTGCCCCGGGCCCGGCTGCTGTGGTCCAAGCTGGTCGTCGGCCTCGGCCTGAGCGCCGCGGCGATCGCGCTGCTCCCGCTGGTCGCGCTGGCCGTCGGCACGGCCGCCTACGGCTGGGGACCGCTGGAGATCCCCACCGGCGGCGCGCTGGACGCGGGCACGGCCGTGCGGCGCCTCGCGGTCGTCGTCGCCTACGTCTTCGCCTCTCAGCTCGTCACCGCGGGGCTCGCGTTCTGGCTCTCCACGAAGACGGACGCGCCGCTCGGCGCGGTCGGCGGCGCGGTCGGCCTGACCATCGCGGGCAACGTCCTGGACGCGGTGACCGCGCTCGGCCACTGGCGGGACTTCCTGCCCGCGCACTGGCAGTTCGCCTGGGCGGACGTCTTCCAGCCCACCCCGGAGTGGGCGGGCATGCTCCAGGGCACCGCGGTGTCCGTGACGTACGCGCTCGTCCTGCTCGCCCTGGCGTTCCGGGGCTTCGCCCGCAAGGACGTCGTGTCCTGAGAGGCCTCTGCGGCCTGTGGGGCCTGTGAGGCCTGTGAGGCCCGAGCGGCTCTGGGGGCCTGGGCGCCGTGACACCCCCGGTGCCCGGGCTCAGGGCCCGCACAGCTTCCGCTCCGCCCGCACCGGGTCGTTCGGGAAGCGGAACGAGGTGCGCTCCAGCGCCCCGGCCGCGTTGCGCAGGAAGCGGCCCGCGGTGAGGGGCGCCCGGGTGGCGGCCCGCAGCTCGGCCAGCGGGCCGCAGGCCAGGGCCCGGCGGGCGGCGGCCACCCGGGCGGGGTCGAGGCCGGGCGGCAGGTCGTCGGTGCCCCGGTCGGCGACGATCCACTCGTCCGGCAGCCTCTTGTCGTGGCCCACGCGCGCGTGCGGGACGCGCTGCGAGTGGGCCGCCAGGGGGTAGGCGAGGCCGATCGGGTCGAGGGCGGCCCCGTCGAGCGGGACCACGGCGCCGTTCAGGCCCAGCGTGGCGTAGGCGCCGGTGACCGAGGGCGCCGCGGACTCCACCCGGGTCCGGGCCAGGAACAGCGTGGGCGCCCCGATCCGGGCCGCCTCCCGCACCTCGCGCGCGTACGCCGCGTTGCCCCGGAACCCGGCGAAGGTGTGGCGCAGCGGGTGCGCGGCCGCGTTCTGCCGCACGTACACGCCGCGCTCGTCGGCGATGCCGCGTGGCCCGATCAGACCCTCGTACGGGACCCGCAGCCAGGTCGCGCACACCGCGGCCCACACCAGGACGGCCGCGGTCGCGAGGGTCCACGCGCGCGTGGCGGGCACCACGAACACGGGCAGCACGAGCAGCAGGAGCCCCGGCAGGAACATCCGCGCGTGCATGAAGTCCCCGCCGACCTTGACGACGTACGCCCAGCACAGCAGCCCGGCGACGACGGGCGCGAGCGCCGGCACGAGCGGCACGGAGCGCCCGCCGCGCCGCGCGGGCAGCACGGCCGCCGCGATGAACAGGGCGGGCAGCCAGAGCAGGTAGGGGCCCGCGAAGTCCGCGAAGTAGGCGGCCCCGCGCCCCCACAGGCTGGCCGAGGCCTCCTTGGTGACGCCGGGCAGCGGCATCAGGTGCCCGTAGTAGCCCATGCGGAAGACCTCGTACGCGACGGGCAGCGCGCCCGCGGCCGCCGCGCCCGCCAGCGCGCCGCGCCGCGAGGGGCGCGCGGTCAGCCACTGCGCGCCGAGGAACACGGCCGACACCAGGGCCAGGTCGGGCCGGACGAGCGGACCGAGGCCGAGGACGAACGCGGTGGCCAGCGCGCGCGGCCGGGCCACGAGCAGCAGCCAGGAGCCCGCGATCCAGCAGGTCGCGAGCCCCGTCTCCAGGCCGGAGGTGGCGAAGTCCCACACGGGCGGCAGGGCGAGCGGCACCAGGGCGCCGAGCGGCAGCAGGGCGCCGCCGGGCGTCCGGGCCGGGTGGCGCGGCCAGGCCGCGGTTGCCGGGCCGAAGGCCCCGCCCGGGCGCCCGGGCCCGGACGGCGTGTGCAGCCGCGCCGCGCCCCAGGCCGCCAGGGCGAACCCGGCCGCCGTGAGCAGCAGCCCGCCGTACACCGCCACGGCCACGACGTCGGTGCCGGGCAGCCCCGCGAGGACCAGCAGCCACTGCCACAGCGTCCCCGTCGAGGCCTCGGCGCGCTCGCCCGCGTTGAACACCGGCCCGTGGCCTGCGAGGACCTGCCGGACGGTGCGGAGGTAGATGTGCCCGTCGTCGGACATCCAGCGCCGCCGGTACCCGGCGCAGACGATGACCAGCGCGGGCAGCAGGCACACCGCCAGGTGCCAGGGACGGTCGCGCCGGACGGAGCCCGGCGCGACGAGGGAGCCGTGCGGGCCGGAGCCCCGGACGGATACGCGCAGAGAGGTCATGCACGCTACTTCGGCGCAGGTCAGCATGGCCTTGAACGGCCGCTCGGCCGTTCCACGGCGCCCTGCGGGCGTACGGGCGCGGGAAGCCCGCCCCACGCACGGCCGCGGCCGCGCGGCGGGACCGGACCGTCCCGTCCGTGCGCGAACCGTTGAACTTCCGCTACACGCGAGTAAGTTGACCCCACGGTAAGTACGCACGCACCCGCACCACGGACCCGTACCGGGAGCTGCCATGGGCGTACGCAAGGACCTGAAGCGGGCACGGCGCCACGGCGACCTGGCGGACCGCGCGGGGGTCGAACTGGTCAGGGACGCGCGCGGCGTGGTGCGCGAGGCCCGCACCCCCGCCCTGGTCGCGCCGGCCCGCAGCGGCAGCACGGCCGACATCCCCTTCACCAACGCCGCGGAGGCGCCCGACGCCGTGGTGCTGCGCCGCAAGGTGGCGGGGCGGTGGCGTCCCGTCACGGCCGCCGCGTTCGCGCGCGAGGTCACCGCCGCCGCGAAGGGCCTGATCGCGGCCGGGCTCGCGCCGGGCGACCGGGTCGCCCTGATGTCCCGTACGCGCTACGAGTGGACGGTGCTCGACTTCACCGTCTGGGCGGCGGGCGGCCGGACCGTGCCGGTCTACGCCACGTCGTCGGCCGCGCAGGTCGAGTGGATCGTCCGGGACTCCGGCGCGACCCTGCTCTTCGCCGAGACCGAGGAGAACGCGGCGACGGCGCGGGCGGCGGTCGCCGGCCTCGACGCCCCGCCGTCCGTGCGGACGATCGACGACGGCGCGGTCCTCGAACTCGCCCGGCTCGGCCGCGACGTGGCCGACGCGGAGGTCACCGCGCGGCGCGCCGCGCTCACCCCGGACACCGTCGCCACCCTCTGCTACACCTCCGGCACCACCGGCCGCCCCAAGGGCTGCGCGCTCACGCACGGCAATCTGCTCGCCGAGGCCGCCAACACCGTCGAGCTGCTGCACCCGGTCTTCAAGGCGATCACCGGGCAGCGGGCCGCCACCCTGCTCTTCCTGCCGCTCGCACACGTCCTCGGGCGCACCATACAGATCGCCTGCCTGCTCGCCCGGATAGAGCTCGGCCACTGCCCGAGCGTCAAGCCGGACGAGCTGCGCCCCGAACTGCGGGCGTTCCGGCCGACGTTCGTCGTCGGCGTGCCGTACCTCTTCGAGAAGATCCACGCCACCGGGCGCGCGACCGCCGAGCGGATGGGGCGCGCCGCCTCCTTCGACCGCGCGGAGCGGGTCGGCGTGCGCTTCGCCGAGGCGTACCTCGCGCGCTTCCTCGGCACCGGACCCGGCCCGTCCGTCGGCCTCCGGCTCGCCTGGGGGCTGTACGACGTGCTCGTCTACCGGCGCATCCGCAAGGAGGTCGGCGGCCGGCTGCGCTACGCCATCAGCGGCGGCTCCCCGCTGGACAGGCGGCTCAACCTGTTCTTCCACGCCGCCGGGATCGTCATCTACGAGGGCTACGGCCTCACCGAGACCACCGCCGCCGCCACCGTCACCCCGCCGCTGCGGCCGCGTCCCGGCACCGTGGGCCTGCCCGTGCCCGGGACCGCGGTGCGCGTCGCCGACGACGGCGAGGTCCTGGTCAAGGGCGGCATCGTCTGCGCCTCGTACTGGAACGATCCGCAGGCCACCGCCGCGGCCCTGGCCGACGGGTGGTTCGCCACCGGGGACCTGGGCCGTCTCGACGAGGAGGGCTACCTCACCATCACCGGCCGCAAGAAGGACCTGATCGTCACCGCGGGCGGCAAGAACGTCTCCCCCTCGGTCCTGGAGGACCGGCTGCGCGGCCGCGCCCCCGTCGGCCAGTGCGTCGTCGTCGGCGACAACCGCCCCTACGTCGCCGCGCTGGTCACCCTCGATCCGGAGGCCCTGGAGCACTGGCTGGCCGTGCGGGGGCGGCCCGCGGACACCCCGGTGTCGGCGCTGTGCCGCGACCCGCAGCTCCTCGCCCACGTCCAGGAGGCCGTCGACCACGCCAACGAGGCGGTCTCCCGCGCCGAGTCCATCCGCCGGTTCGCCGTGGTGGAAGGGGAGTTCACGGAGGACAACGGACTGCTCACCCCGTCGCTGAAGATCAAGCGGCGGGCGGTGGCGGCGGCGCACGCGAAGGAGATCGAGGAGCTGTACGGCGGCTGACGCCGGTCAGCGCGCCGGGGGCTCCGCGCACGACTCGTCCAGGTACGTGCGCGCGACCTCGCTCGCCCGTGCGGACCAGGCGGCGATCACCGCGATCTCGTCCGGCGTGAAGTCGTCGAAGAGTTCCAGGAGCTTGGCGTGGTACGGGCCGTAGACCTCCCGTACGCGCTCGGCGGCGGCCGGGACCGCGGTGATCCGCACCCGGCGCCGGTCCTCGGGGTCCTGCCGACGGGACACGAACCCGCCGCGCTCCAGCCGGTTGACGATGCCGGTCACCGCGCCCGTCGTGACGTGCGCGCGGGCGGCCAGGTCGCCCGCGGTGACGGACCCGTCCCCGGCCTGCGCGACGTACGCGAAGCAGAGCAGGTCCGTGACGCCCAGGCCCAGGTTCCGCGCGAACTCCTGCTGTCCCACGACGGTCGTCGCGACGAGGTCGTCCACGGCGCCCAGCACGTCCTGCGGGGTCGCGCGGGGGCGGCTCTTGCCCTCCATTGAAGTCCCTTAGTGGCTAAGGTAAATTGCTCACTTGCTAAGGCATCTTACGTCCGGCGCCGGGGGCGCGACCAGCACGCGTCGCGGCCGCGTCGGCGCCGGGCAACGGGGAGGGCACGTGAGCACGTACGACGACGGCCACACGGTCGCCGGATGGACGGGATGTGCGGTGGGCGCGGTGGGGGCCCTGGTCGCGGGGGTGGGCGTCACCGGCTGGCGCCCCGGGATCTGGCTGGGACTCGGCGCCATGGTGCTCGCCGTCCTCCTCACCTGGGTGCTGCACCTCGCGGGCTGGGGCAAGGGCCCCGGGCCGAGGCCGTCCGGCGGCCGGAGCTGGCGCTCCCGCGACCTCGCGGCGCGCGGCGGGCACACGGGGTGCCTCGGCTGCCGCCTGGCCGGGCGGCGCGGCGTGCCCGCGCGTGAGGGCGCCGCGGCCTAGTCCCAAGGCGGGTCACGTGCCCGCCACATGCCCAAGTGACGCCTGAGACAAGGCGATTGCCGCAGTACAGTCGTGCCGGGACCTGCCTCGCCGGGGCGGGGCGGCTCAGCCCCGCCGCTCCCGCTCCGGGGCGTCGAGCACGGGGGCGAGGAGGGCGAAGGCCCGGTCCGTGAGCGCGGCGGGGTCCTCGGCGCCCTCGCTGTCGCTCCACCGCTGGAGCACGGTGTCGAAGGCGGTCAGGGAGACCCCCGCGGCCAGCCGCGGATACAGGTCGGCCGCCGGGTCGAGGCCGAGGCGGGCGGCCAGCTCCGCCGCGAGCTCGCCGCGCCACTGGGCCTGGCGCTCCAGGAAGCGGGCCAGCAGGGCCGGCGTCCCGAGGATCAGCCGCACCACGCGCAGCGTCTGATCGGCGTTGTTCGCGCAGGCGTCGACGGAGACCCAGACCGTGTGCCGCAGCGCGACCGACGGCGGCTCCCCGGGCGGGCGGGAGGCGAGCTCCCGGCGCATGTCGGCGCCCATGTCCGCGAGGAACTGGACGACCACGTCCTCCTTGGACGCGAAGTACCGGAAGAACGTCCGCTTGGACACCCCGGCGGTGGCGACGATCTCGTCGACCGTCACGGCGTCGAAGCCCTTGCGGGCCAGCAGGTCGAGGGCGGCCCGCGTCAGCTCGTCCGCGACGAGCTGGCGTTTCCGCTGGGCGAGGCTCAGATCAGGGCGAGTGGTCACCCCACCATCGTATACGCCATGTCATGTCTGGCACCAAGGCGCGTCTTGACATCGAGTGCCATCAGGAGCAGTGTGTGTCACTGAACAGTCACCAGCGCTGGAGCGCCGACCGGATTCCCGACCAGAGCGAGCGGGTCTTCCTCGTCACCGGGGCCAACAGTGGGCTCGGCCTGGCGACCACCCGCGCGCTCGCCCGCAAGGGCGCGCACGTGATCCTCGCCGTGCGGGACGAGGCCAAGGGCCGCCGCGCCGCCGCGGAGATCACCGCCGCGCAGCCGGACGCCCGCCTGGAGGTGCGCCGCCTCGACCTGGCCGACCTGGACTCGGTCCGGGCGTTCGCCACCGGTCTGCGCGCCGACCACCCCCGCCTGGACGTGCTCGTCAACAACGCCGGGGTGATGGCACCGCCCCGCACGCTCAGCGCCCAGGGCCACGAGGTGCAGTTCGCCGCCAACCACCTCGGGCACTTCGCGCTCACCGGCCTGGTGCTCGACCTGCTCGCGGCCGGCACCGACCCCCGCGTGGTCACGGTCAGTTCGACCAACCACCGCCAGGGCCGCATCTTCTTCGACGACCTCTCCGGCGAGCGCAAGTACGCGCCGATGGGCTACTACAACCAGTCGAAGCTCGCCAACGCCGTCTTCGGCTGGGAGCTGCACCGCCGCCTCAGCGAGGCCGGCAGCCCGGTGCGCAGCGTGCTCGCCCACCCCGGGTACACCTCCACCAACCTCCAGACCAACGGCCCCGTCGGCATGGTGAAGTTCCTCTTCGGCCGCCTGCTCTCGCCGCTCGCCCAGACCCCCGACCAGGGCGCGCTCAACCAGCTCTACGCGGCGACCTCGCCGGACGTGAGGGGCGGGCAGTTCATCGGCCCCGACGGCATGGCCGAGCTGCGCGGCGCGCCCAAGCAGGTCAAGCTGGCCCCGGCCGCCATGGACGCCGCGACGGGCCGCCGCCTGTGGGAGCTGTCCGAGGAGCTCACGGCCGTGCGGTTCACGTTCCCCGCCGTCGCCTGAGCCGCGAGCCGGGCACCCGGCGGGGGAGCACCGGGGCGCCCGGCGCCCGGGCCGCGCACCCTGCGGGCGCGGCCCGCCTCCCCTGCGGCACACCGGCCCGCTCCCCCGGGCCGGGCACCGCCGGGCTCCCCCCCCCCGGCCACGGAACGCTCGACTTCCCGCGCCGGACACCTGACTCCGGCGCCGGAACCCCGGCCCCCCCGCCCCCGCCCCCGCACCCCCCCCCCCCCCCCCCGGCCCCCCCCCCCCCGGGGGCCCCCCCCCCCCCCCCCCCCCCCCCCCCCCCCCCCCCCCCCCCCCCCCCCCCCCCCCCCCGCGCCCCCCC